>USHT01000034.1 GCA_900554455.1 uncultured Collinsella sp. | reverse complement strand
CCCTCGGGCGCCACGATTACGGTGCAACCGGTGCCGGCCTCCTCGTCCGTATAGTTGCCATAGCAAAAGCCATCGATATCGCAGACGTCAATGGCCTCGAGCAGTGTATCCATGTTTAACTCCTATCGGTTTTCCGCCGCGCCTTGTGCCCGGTCGGGATCCGTACGGTACGCCAAAATTGTAGGCGCCGGGGGATACCCAGTGCCAGATGCAATTACGAGAGTTTTTGAATCGCGCGCGCGACGCGGGCGATGGGTAGGCCCACTACGTTATAGAAGTCGCCCGAAATATCGTGCACGAGCATGCGTCCTCCTGTGCCCTGAATGCCGTAGGCGCCGGCCTTGTCCATGGGCTCACCCGAGGCGACGTAGTGCTCGATCTGCTCGTCGGTGAGCTCGTAGAACGTCACGTCGGTCACATCGACAAAGGACAGGCTTTCGGCGGCATGCGGGGCGGCCGTATCGCCTGCCTTAACGATGCAGACGCCGGTTGCGACCTGGTGCGTGCGGCCCGAAAGCTCACGGAGCATGGTGCGCGCCTCGTCCTCGGTTGCCGGCTTGCCCAGAATCTTGCCGTCAAAGGTGACGATGGTGTCGGCCGCGACCGTCAACTCATTGGGCTCGGCATGCTCGGCGGCAACGGCGGCGGCTTTTGCGCGTGCTAAGCGTTCAACGAGCGTAAGCGGGGCCTCGCCATCAAACGGCGTTTCGTCGATATCGGCAGGAATGATGCGAATGTCATAGTCCGCCTCGCGCATCAACTCGATGCGGCGCGGTGATTGCGAAGCCAGAATCATAGCTGAATGCCCTCGGCGACTTTCTCGACGGCCTTGTCGCCGGCGAGCGTGCGCAGCAGCTCAAGCGCAAAGGGGAGCGACTGGGCCATGCCGCTAGCGGTGATAATGTTGCCGTCTTGCGTAACCTTCTCGCCGGTATAGGCGCCTTCGGGGAAGCTTTTCTCAAAGCCAGGGAAGCACGTGGCGTGGCGCCCCTCGAGCAGGTCGAGCTCGCCCAGGATAAACGGGGCAGCGCAGATGGCGGCGACGTGCTTGGTCGCGGCGAACTCGCAGACCACGTCGCAGACGCGCTGATCGGCGCGCAGGTTGGTGGCACCGGGTAGGCCGCCGGGCAGCACGACGCAGTCGTACTCGTCAAAGTTGATCTCATCAAAGAGTGCATCGCAGGTCACGGGGATCTGCAGCGAGCTTACGACCTCACGCGTGGGCATAATCGAGACGAGCGTGGCACGCACGCCGCCGCGACGCATGACATCGACCATGGTTAAGCATTCAATAGTTTCAAAGCCATCGGCGGCGAGAACGGCAACGCTGGGCATGAGGGTTCCTTTCATAGGCGGCATACAATTAGCCGTCTTATACCCCGAAGACCTCCGCTTGCCACGCTCGATTTCCCAATGATTTTCTGAGCAATGATTAAGCGGCTAGTTGCGCCTAAGGTGGACGACGGTCTCGCAGTGGAAGGTTTGTGGGAACAGGTCGACTGGCGTGATCTTTACGGGGGAGAAGGTGCCTTCTTCGACAAAGCGTTTGAGATCGCGCGCCAGGGTGGCCGGGTCGCAGCTCACGTAGGCGACATCGCGGGCACTCGTGCTGGCGATAAGGCCGATCGCCTCGGGGGCGAGGCCTGCGCGCGGCGGGTCGACCACCAAGATGTCGGCATCCTGGTCGGGGAACTCGCGCACCGCGTCTCCGCCAATGACGTCGACGTTATCAAGCTTGTTGATTTCCAGGTTACGGCGTAGGTCGCGCACGGCGGGGCCGTAGGCCTCGACGGCAGCGACAAAGTCGCAGCGGCGGGCGAGCGGCAGGGTAAAGGTGCCGGCACCGCAGTACAGGTCCACGGCAAGCTCGTCTTCCTGCGGGTCGAGCGCTTCCATGACAAGATCGATCAAAATCTCGGCACCCTTGGTGTTGACCTGGAAAAAAGACGGGGCAGACAAGCGCATCTGACCCTCGGCGATATTCTCGGTCCATGAGCCCTCTCCGGCGAGCATTTCGACCTTGGAGACACGGCGGGCCTTCTTTTCGCCCTTGCTCATCACGCGCACGATGCTCGTGGGATGAGCGGCGTCTGCCAGCACGCGGGAGACCTGCGAGCGCGGGAAGGAGCCCGTAGGCGTCCAGAGAGCGACCTCGAGCGCCTTGGTGCGGCGCGAGGCGCGAATGCCCACGCGTTCGAGGCCCAGGTCGTGGCTGCCGCTCAGATAGTTGAGCGCGCCGACGACCGATTTGAGCGCCTTCGGGAAGCGCTTATCGAACAGCGGGCACGTATCGACGGTCACGATTTTGCTGGGGTCGACACCGTGCATGCCAAGGCGCACGCGACCGTTGACGACGGTCGGTTCGAGCTCGATTTTATTGCGGTAGCCCCAGTCGTCCTTGGTGTGGCAGATGGGCTGTAGCAACTCATCGACCTGCTCAGGAGCGAACTTGCCGATGCGCTCGAGCGTGGAGCGCAGGTTTTGCTCCTTGGCGGCGAGCTGTGCCGTGCGTGAGAGATTGCCCCACGAGCAGCCGCCGCAGATGCCCACGAAGGGGCAGGGAGGCTGAATGCGATCGGGGCTTGGCTCCAGAATCTCGGTGGTGCGGGCACGCATGAACGACTTGCCGTCCTGTACGACCTCGGCCTCGACGGTGTCGCCTGCCACGGCGCCCTGCACAAAGACGGCCTTGCCGTTGTCGGCGTGCGCCAGCCCGTCGGCGCCGTAGGTCATCGATTCTATAGTGAGCTTCATATTCCTGCCTGTCATTCGCATTGTTGTTCGCACCATGGTAGCAGGGAAAAGCGCCCCGCATCCGAGGCTTTCCTCAAATGCGGGGCGCTTCTACAAACTGCTTCTACAAACGACTATTTCGTCTTGCCGGTAATGAGCGTCTTAAGACCCAGGCCGATCAGGCCCAGGCCTATGCGCACGCGACCGGGGCGATGGCGCTCGATGACCTTGGTCTTGCCGGCGGGCTTATCGCGACGGGTGCTCGTCTCGGATACGGGCTTGGTGACCTGCGGCTCGGGCTGAGGTGCAGGTGCAGGCTCGGGCTCAATGACAGTCGCCTGGACCTCTTGGACCTTGGGTGCTACTGGCTGCGGCTCGGCCTCGGAGGCAGGTTCCGCCTCAATGACGGGCTCGGGCGCGGCCTCGGCGTTGCGATAGGCGCGCTCCAGCAGGGCTTCCTGTGAGTTGAAGGGTTTCTCACCCTCTGCACGCTCCACGGGGACCCAGGTGCCGTCGCTCGTGAGGCTGCGGGCCTTCACGTTGTCGCGCAGCTGCATGCCCATGTACTCGTGCACTAGGGCGCGGCAGGTGGGGTCGAGCACGGGGAAGGCAATCTCCACGCGGTGCTCGGTGTTGCGCGTCATCATGTCTGCCGAGCTCAGGTAAATCATGTCCGAGTCCACGCCGAAAGCATAGACGCGCGCGTGCTCCAAAAAGCGTCCGACGATGGAGCGGACATGCACGTTCTCGGTCTTGCCCGGAACACCGGGCTTGAGGCACGAGATGCCGCGGATGATCATGTCTACGCGCACGCCGGCACACGATGCCTCGGCGATCTTGTCGATGACCTCGCGGTCGGTCAGCGAGTTGAGCTTAAAGAACACGCGGGCGGGCTCGCCGGCAAGGGCGCGCTGAATCTCGCGGTCAAGCCCGCGCATGATGAGCGGTTTCAGTCCGACGGGCGCCACACCCAGGAAGCGGTAGTCGCCGCGCAGGTTGCCCAGCGACAGATTGCGGAAGAACAGGTTGGCGTCTTCACCGATGCCGGGATGGGCTGTCATGAGCATAAAGTCGCTGTAGAGTTTGGCCGTCTTCTCGTTAAAGTTGCCGGTGCCCAAAAGCGTGAGGCGGGTGAGCGCCATGCCCTCGCGATAGGTGAGCTGGCAGATCTTTGAGTGGCATTTAAAGCCCTCGGAACCATAGATGACGGTGCAGCCTGCCTCTTCCAGACGCTCGGCCCACTCGATGTTGTTCTGCTCGTCAAAGCGGGCACGAAGTTCCATGAGCACCGTGACCTCTTTGCCGTTCTCGGCAGCATCGATCAGCGACTCGCACAGGCGGCTCTGCTTGGCCACGCGGTAGAGCGTGATGCGCAGCGAGATGCACTCGGGGTCGTAGGCGGCCTCGTGCACCAGATCCAGGAAGGGGTTCATGGCCTCGTAGGGATAAAAGAGCAGCTTGTCGTGCTGCAGCACCTGCTCGCGGATGGAGCGGGTCATGTCGATGGTGGGATTGGGCTGCGGCCTAAACGGCGTAAAGAGCAGCTCGTTGCGCAGGTGCTCGGGAATCTTGCCCTCAATGCCAAAGACGTAGCCCAGGTTGAGCGGGATATCGCAGGTAAAGACCGAGCGACGCGAAAGCTCGAGCGCCTTGCGGATAGTCTTGAGCGTCGCCTTCTCGAGCGATCCCGAGACCGCGAGCACTACCGGCTGCAGGCGCAGGCGCTTCTTGAGAATGCGCTTCATGTGCTGGCGGTAGTCCTCTTCCTCCTCGACGCCCTCGCCGTCCGGATCGATGTCAGCGTTGCGGGTGACGCGGATCAGCGCACGATCCAGCGGCTTATAGGAGCCAAAGCAGCTGTCCAGGCAGGCGAGGATGACGTCCTCGAGCAAGATGTAGGAGTAGGTGCCGGTGGGCGAGGGGATCTCGACCACGCGGTTCATCGAGGCGGGAATCTCGATAAGGCCCAGCAGGCTCTCCTCGTCGGTGGCGCCGTCCAGACCACAGGCCAGATAGAGCGCGCCATTGCGCAGGTTGGGGAAGGGGTGGCGAGGATCGATGACCAGCGGCGAGATGACCGGTGACACGTAGGCCTGGAAGTAGCGGGTTACAAAGGTGCGCTCCTCGGGCGTAAGCGAATCGATGCGGGCGCGGTGAACGCCCAAGGTGTCGAGCTTGCCCTCGATGCTCTTAAAGATGGACTCCCAACGGGTAAGGAGCCCGGGCATTTCGGCCATGACAGCATCGACCTGTTCGGAGGCGGTCATATTGCTCTTGTTGTCGACAGGTTGTTTTTTGAGCTCCGCCAGATCGGACAGGCCGCCCACGCGCACCATAAGGAACTCGTCGAGGTTGGACTCGAAAATCGACACGAACTTTAGACGCTCGAACAGCGGAACGGTTTCGTCGAAGGCTTCGTCGAGCACGCGGTTGTCAAAGCGTAGCCAGCTGAGCTCTCGGTTTTGCGTGTACGAGAAGTCGCGCGGCGGTTTGCTCAGCTTTGCGGCGGCTTGCTTTTTTTCGATTTTGCTCGGCATATGCATCTGTCCGTTCAGTCCCCGTAGGGGACGGTAGCCTAACTCTAATTCACTATTGTCTCAATTTAGTCGACCGCTGGCACGGACGTATCGCGCGAACGGTATCTTTACCTACTTCTTACGCTGACAAGTCATAGGACTGACGCCCTGCTCGTCTGCAAGCGGTCTATATCCTCACTCAACTGGTACGTAAGTGTGAATAAGAATGATAGATAGCTGAATATCATTGAATGCAGGCGGAAACGTGAACAAACATCATTTATATACATAAAACCGATTAAGCTATGCAATTCTGAATCAAAAGTTTAGAGACGCAATCGCAAATGGTTTTTAGGAAAAAAGAGCGTTTACCTTAGAAAAGTTACTTTAGAACGCCGAAGTACATCATGGGGGAATCACATGCGATATACCGTTCATCGCACTTTGTTGACCGTTCGGGGGCGAGGTGGAATTGCGGGTGGAATTTGGATATAACTAGAGCTGTCAGCAAGCAGCGCCCATTACGGAAGGGCGCTGAGAGATTCGGCCGAAAGGCCCGAAAGAAAGGTAGGAGGCCATGACGAAAGGTCTGCACGTGCCTTCCGAGATCGGCAAGCTCAGGAAGGTCTGCCTGCACCGTCCCGGCGACGAGCTCCTCAACCTGCCGCCCGACGAGCTCGAGCGACTCCTGTTCGACGACGTCCCGTTCCTGGAGGTCGCGCAGCAGGAGCACGACACCTTCGCCCAGATCCTGAGGGACCAGGGCGTGGAGGTCCTCTATCTCGAGAACCTCGTCGCCGAGGTGTTCGACCAGGTCCCCGGCGCCCGCGCCGAGTTCACCGACCAGTACATCGCCGAGGCCGGCATCCGCGGCCAGCACATGCCGCAGATCGTCCGCGAGAAGCTGGACTCCATCGAGGACAACCTCGAGTTCGTCAAGAAGACCATGGCCGGCATGACCAAGTCCGAGATCGACATGCCCCTCACGGCGTCCACGACCCTCGACTCCCTGGTCAACTCCGAGTCCGAGTCCGACCTGATCATCGACCCGATGCCCAACCTCTACTTCACCCGCGACCCGTTCGCGGTCGTCGGCGAGGGCGTCAACCTCAACCGCATGTACTCGGTCACCCGCAACCGCGAGACCCTGTACGGCAAGTACGTCTTCAAGTACCACCCCGACTACAAGGACGTCTCGCTGTACTTCCGCCGCGACTGCCAGTTCCACACCGAGGGCGGCGACGTGCTGAACATCAACGAGAAGACCCTCGCCGTCGGCATCTCCCAGCGCACCCAGGCCGCCGCGATCGACGTCATGGCCCAGAACATCTTCTGGAACTCCGACTCCAAGGTCGAGCGCATCCTGGCCTTCGACATCCCGGTCTCGCGCGCCTTCATGCACCTCGACACGGTCTTCACCCAGATCGACGTCGATAAGTTCACGATCCACCCCGCCATCATGGGCACCCTGCGCGTCTACGAGCTGACCGCCGGCAAGAACCCGGGCGACGTGAACATCCGCCTGATCGAGGACACCCTCGAGCACGTCCTGGAGGACGCCACCGGCGTCGACCAGGTCAAGCTGATCCCCTGCGGCGGCGGCGACCCGATCGCGGCCTCCCGCGAGCAGTGGAACGACGGCTCCAACACCCTGTGCGTCGAGCCCGGCAAGATCTGCGTCTACGCCCGCAACACCGTCACCAACGACGTGCTGTACAAGGAGGGCCTGGACCTTCTCGTCGTGCCCTCCGCCGAGCTCTCCCGCGGCCGCGGCGGCCCGCGCTGCATGAGCATGCCCTTCTGGCGCGAGGACCTCTAAGGTCTTCAAGGACTCGTACGGGTCATAATACATACATCTAGCTGCCATTAGATGTCTCCCATTGGGGCGGTGCGGGTTTTCGCGCCGCCCCAATCTTGTATGAGGAACGTCAACACGGTTGGATGACTGCTTTTGTAAGGAGCTTGGCCATGGACATCAAGACGATTGGCGTTGAGGAATGGCTCAACGTTTGGGAGAAGAGCGCCACGTGGGACATCGCCCAGTCGACGATCTCGTCGCTCACCATGGGCGAGCTGCGCGCGCTCGATGAACAGGACGGCGCCACGTTCTACGAGCGTTTGGACCGCGAGAAGATGAACTACGGCTGGATCGAGGGCTCGCCGGAGTTTAAGGCCGAGGTTGCCAAGCTGTATCGTCGCGAGGTCAATCCCGATCACATTCTGCAGACCAATGGCTGCACGGGCGCTAACCTCAACGCCATCATGGCTGTGGTCGAGCCCGGCGACCATGTTATCGCTGAGTGGCCCACCTACGCGCCGCTCTACGAGATTCCGCGCACGCTGGGCGCCGAGGTCGAGTATTGGGGGCTTCGCGAGGAACTCGGCTGGAAGCCCGATATCGAACAGCTCAAGCGCCTGGTTCGCCCCACCACCAAGCTCATCTGCATCAACAACGCATCGAACCCCATCGGTACGGTGCTCGATGCCGATATGCTCGGCCAGATTGCCGAGATCGCCCGTTCGGTGGGCGCCTACGTGCTGTGCGACGAGGTGTACCTGCCGCTTGAGAACACCGAGGCCTTTATGTCGATGGCTGACGTGTACGAGAATGCCATTGTCACCAACTCGTTGTCGAAGACCTATTCGACGCCTGCGGCCCGCGTGGGCTGGGTCGTGGCAGACGAAGAGGTGTCCAACCGCATCCGTACCTATCGCGATTACACCATGATCTGCGGCGGCGTGTTCAACGATGCCCTGGCGACCTATGTGCTTGAGCACAAGGATAAGATTCTCGAGCGCAATCGCAAGATCGTGTTTGGCAACCGCGATATCGCGCAGGCTTGGATCGATACGCAGCATCGCGTTTCCTGGACGGCCCCGCAGGGCGTGTCCACCTCGTTTATCCAGCTGGATATTCCCGAGAATGACGAGGAGTTCTGCAGGCGCCTGCTGTCCGAGAGGGGAGTGCTGCTGGTCCCCGGTAGCCGTTTTGAGCTTCCCTGCGGCGCACGCCTGGGCTACTGCGCGAGCGAGGACGTTCTGCGCGAGGGCCTGATGCTTTTGAGCGAGGCACTGGCGGAGTTTGATCGCTAGGATTCCGATGATCTTCGAGGGCCTTATCTAAATTGGCCGAAGATAATCGAAAACGGACCCGTTTCCCTAGGGGAAGCGGGTCCGTTTTTCTATACCGAGAAGTCAAGTTGTTACAAATGGGGCCGTAAAGCGAGGCGGTATCCGCTGGGCCTTATACTGAGTTTCCGGTGAACGGTATCAAGCGTCTGGTAAACGGTAATTTATTTATCAGAAATGAATAGGACAAACTTTTTTCTGAATAAAATTGAAAATGGTTGAGACGCGGTGTGAACCGCTAATTCTATTCATAGCTTTAGTGGAAATATGCAATTTGAGGATGGTTTAACAAAGTTTAGTTCCATTTGATTTTAGGATTAAAACGCGTTTAAGCACGTAAATACGCTTTATTAAGATGAAGTGTGCCATGCGTGAAGTATATGTGTATGCCGTTCACCCCCTATAAAAAACCGTTCGGGGGCAAGGTGGAAGTATGAGCTGATTTTGGATATAAATATGTCGTCAGCAATAACGCCTCACACGGAGGGGCGCTAACGAATCGGCCCTGACAAGGGCCCGAAAGAAAGGTAGGAGGCCATGACGAAAGGTCTGCACGTGCCTTCCGAGA
>USHT01000033.1 GCA_900554455.1 uncultured Collinsella sp. | reverse complement strand
GCGTGCATGGCCGTCGCGGGTGTGGGTGCTGGCGCGAGGAGCGGGGCTACGACGCCAAACTGCTCGGTGGGGATGGTCGGCTCGTCATCCTCGTCCTGTTGCATGGGCGCCGCGGCCGGTTTGGCAACCATATCGATCGCGGGCTCGGCTTCCGGCTGCTCGGACCCCGTCGTATCGACCTCTGCGAACACGTCGTCCTCGCGTTCCTCGTCGATCAAAAGCGCCTCGCGCGTCTGCGCGGCGGCACTTCGGATATGCCCCAGCTGGCTCAGGTCGATATCGATCTTGACGGGCTGGTGTGCGGCGTCCCACGAAAGCCATGCCACAATCTCGTCATCGATAATCTTGGCCAGATATTTGGGGACCTTTTCTTCTTTAAGGGGATGGGCGGGGTCCAGCGCCAGGCGCAGGCGTTGGTCGCAGGCGCGCATCATTTCACCGAGCTTGCTGCTCTTTTGCCTACTACCATGGATACGCATGCATTCCCAAAAGCCGTTTTGGCAACGGTAGATATGGATGGGGTCCAAGCGGTATTCGCAGTCCTCGTGGCGCTCGGGCGCAAAGAAGACGGCCGAGGCAAACATGGTGTAGGGCATGGCCGTCTCCTCCCCAAATAAACTCGCCACGATGCCGGTCTTTCGGTGCGTGTCATAGTAGCGCGCCATGCGGACATACACGGCGCATGCCACGTGGCGCAGATCGCGGTGGTGGATGCGGTCGAGCCGCGAGTTACTTAGGTTGTACGTGGAGAGGGCGTTGATGGCGGCCATGAGTCGCTCCTCGCGCACCTCATCGGGCGGAAGGGGGAGCGTGGGCTCGGAGGTTTTGCGACGCTTGGGGGTCTGGCCGGACGGTGCCGGTACAAGGTCTCGTGCCGCGCGTCGCAGCTCGATAAGGGCGTTATCGAACATGACGGTTTTAGAGTCGCGAAGCAGCTTGGGGTCGAGCCCATGGAATACGGCGTAATCCTGCAACCACACGCGTGCAAACCGATCAATGCCGGGCTCGAAGGCGCGATAGGCATCCCAAAAGGCCTTGATCTTGTCAAAGCCATCGAGCGGATCATCTACGCCAATGCCGCAGATCAGCTCATAGAGATATAAGAAGGCAAAGGATGTAGACGTTTCCTCGATATTGCCGCGGCGCACCTGGGCGCGCCAGGTAAAGTAGCCGCGCAACTGCCGGTCGCTCATGGCGTTGTAGGTGGGAAAGTACGACTTAAACGTGCCGTTGTAGGGACAATCGTCTTCGAAGTCGGCCATCAGTAAGCCCTGACGGTAAAAAAGCTCCGCCTCTGATAGCCAACGCCCCGCGCCGCCCTTGGGATCATCCTGCCAGCGCGATATCTCGCGCATTTTACGGTACTGGTCGGGGAGGAAGTTCTGCATCTGTCGGCCGGTCTTGAGAATCGGCTCGTCTGCGTAGACTTCATGTGAGAAACGGGCGGACTGATGGGTCCGGGCCTCGGCCATAATGCGCTCGATGAGCATCTTGATGTCCTGGTCGGCCACCGCTCCTCCTCTCGAACGCAGCTACGGTGACCTCATATCATAGCACAGCATCAAACAGGTGTTCGAGATACTGCTGCGTAGATAGATTTAGAACAGGAGGGCGTAGATGACGGCGATGGCGACGGAGGGGAGCATATTGGCCGTGCGGAAGGTCTGAGGACGGATGAGGTTGACGCCGACGCAGAAGATGAGCATGGAGCCTACGAGCGAAAGGCTGTTGAGGGCTGCTGTGGTCATGATGGGGGAGAGCGCGCCGGCAAACAACGTGATCGTCCCCTGGAACACGGCGACGGGCAGGGCGGAGAAAATGCAGCCGCGGCCAAGCGACGCCGTCATGGTGCAGACGATGATGCAGTCCAGCGCTCCCTTGAGGGCGAGCGTGGACCAGTCGCCGAGCAGGCCGTCTTGGATTGATCCCACGATAGCCATGGCACCGATGCAGACGGTCAGCGATGTCGAGACAAAAGCGTTGGTGAACTCGTTATCGCCCTCACTGCCGGTCTTGCGCTTGAGCCATTCGCCAAGGTTCTCGATGGCGGCTTCCAAGTTGACGGCCTCGCCGATGAGCGAACCGAGCGCAAATGAGACGATGAGCATGGTGGTACCGGTGGTCGCTAGTGCCTTTCCATCGATGATGAGCATCTTTTGCATGGTGCCGCCCAGGCCGATAAACAGGACGCACAGCCCCGATGCTTTCATGAGTGTGTCTTGGATGCGCGGTGTGATGAAGCGGCCGCCCGCTAATCCCAAAAGACCGCCCGCAATCAAAAGCACAACGTTGATGATTGTTCCCAAGCCCGGCATGAGCCCTCCCGTATTGATGCCAACGTGGCAATCGTAGCAGAACGAAATGCGAGGCACATCGCGACTCATCTAATACGTTATATAAGTGGTGTTAGGAATGATGTGCAGCATTTAAGCCTCAGGTGGTTGTCGGGACATAGGGATAGTATTCAAAGCGCAGTGTCATAAGCCGCTGCGGGGATTCAATAGCCGCGGCGATGATATTGGCATCGCGGGCACGATCAAACCCTTCGAGTTCGATCTGATACGAGACGTCTTGCATAATGTCCAGACGTCGCCAGGCTAGGAGTGTGTCACCATCGAATTCCAAGGTCTTGCCTCCGTCTGGAGCAACGGCGTATAGACGCAGCTTGGCGGTGGTTGCAGGGTCAACAACTGTGACCTTTTTAATTTCGTTTCGAGTATTCTTGGCGCCCAACAAGGTGAGCAGTGTTGGGGCCACGACCTCGCCCGATGGCAAAAAGACGACTTCGATGGATTCGGGAAATGCGATGATAGCCGACTTGCGGACGGGCTGATTGGCGGCGGCAACTTCGATGTTCGCAGCGTCGATGACCTCTGTGTGGTCGAGTGCGGCAAGCACGCAACAGTTACCTTCATCGATCTCTTGAGGATCAGCAAGCCCCAGGCTGTCCGCGAGCTCGGGATCGTTTGGATCGGCAGCGGGCTCATTCGGTGCTTCGAAAGAAGCTGGGACGCTGTTTGTCGGCGACGGCGTGTCGCCCGCACCTGCTTCTTTATCCGCGCTCTCTTCTTGTATGGTTGCGTTGATGGGTTCGTCGTTTGAGGGGAGCGTCTTGGCGTCAAGCGCGGAGGGGAGAATTCCGATGGCTCCGGATCCGTTCCACTCCATTTCGAGAAGCGCCGGGTCGGCAAGAATGCGTTGCCTGCTTTGCGCGTGGGCATCGATTTCAATAGGGCCTGCCTCTATCCCTCGTGTAAGACTGAGTGATCCGGCTGGCTTCTCGAAATGAGCGTTTGTGTCTTTGGCGCTGACGGCGTAGAACAGCAGGGACGCTTCTCCCGCCGCGATGGCATCGGTGCCGACTTTGGTCAGTCGCAACGATGCCGTGAATGAGAGGGTGGGCTGCGCATCGTCTGCATTCGCGGCGGCGCAGCCCAGACATATACCGCCTCCTTTCTCGAAAAACGTACCGTCGAAGGCGACCTTCGCTCCGTTCGCCGAGTCATCGACCGAAGCGATGTCGATGCGCAGCTCTAAATTGCATGGATCGCCATCCGCATCGAGCACAACCGAGCGCCACATGCAGACGGCGCACCCCGCCTGGGAGCCGTTTGCCTTGTTCGAACGATTGATATCCACGACTATCGAGCCGTCCGTATTACGACGAAGGCATCCCGAGGTTGAGATTGCGGCTTGTGCGATCGAAAAACGCTTACACGCAATGGCACTCGACGGATTTGGTGCGGAGCTTAGGGCTGCTGGTAAGGAGTCTGCCATGACGGGAGTCGCCCAAGCGGCGACGGGCGTTCCGGTTGCGAGCGCGCCGCAGAGTGCGACGACGGGCAAAAGGTTCTTTGATGCCATGGGGTCTCCTTAGCTAATTTAGTGCGGCCTGTCCGTGTTTTGTTTCTGGCTGTGTTTGATGTGCAGACCGAGGCCGGCGGTTCCCGCGCCTGCTGCTGCGGCGCCTGCTGCCAAGAGCCATCGTCTGTCGCCTGTCTGCGCCAACGGTTCCTCGCGGTCGCCGCGGTCGAGCTCCGAGAGGTCGACCGTCACTTGCGTGGCGGCCTGCGCCTGTTCTTGCTGGGCAAAGGCCATGGCTGGCCCAAACGCTAGGATGCTGACGGCGGCGGCCAGGGCGACAGCCTTATGCCGTGTGCGCACCGGGCTCGACCGTCCAGGTGATCGTTGCAACCTGATCGCCTTCGCCGGTTACGCGGAAGATGTCGCGCGTGACGCGGGCGACGTTTCCGCTTGTCTTGAGCTTAATTTTGTCCGTGCCACCGGCAATGCCCTGGTAGCCCATGTCGAAGGCTGCATTCTTGGAAAGATCGAGGCCCGTCCCCTGCGTTGCGGCGCTGGCGTTCTGGAGTGCGCCGTCGGGGCCGACCTTAAAGTCGATGGAGTTCTGTGCGGTTCCGGCTTTGGCGTCGGCAGCAATGGTCCAGGTGTTCATGGCGTCGATCTTCATGTTGGTGACATGGATGCCGTAGGCCGAATGATTGTCGATGGTGGTCGCGTCTTCTGAGGGGCCCTGAAGCGTGCCGTCGGCCTTGGCGACGAAGGGAATAACCGTCGGAACTTTGAACTCAACGTTGTCGATCTCGGTCCTGACCATTACTTTCGTGGTTCCAACGCGCCCGGCTGCCATAGCTGGCGTCGGGGCGGCGCCCATTGCGAGCGCGAGCGCGAGCCCTGCGCCCACGACGAGCGCTCTGGCTCCGTTCATGTTCCTGGTGATGTCCATGGTCGTTCCTTTCTATTCGCCGCGGGCCGTCCCCGCGATGATTGGACGAATGCTGGTGAATTGCGTGCGGTGCCGCGTCGGCCGGAAAAGCTAGTTCTCGGCTTGCTCAACCCGCACCTTGACACGTGTCGGATTGCCGTGGCTGTCGAGGGTCTTGGCATCGAGTGCCTGGATCTCGATGTACGCCTCGCCTTCTTTGATGTCGCCGGCGGGGCACGTTTCGATTGTCTTGCCGGTCTCGACCACACCGGATTCGTACATGGTCTCGTCGTTTTGGATGACGCGGAATCGCTGGGGAAATTTATTGTCTTGGACGTTTTGCACGTTGACGCGCAGCTTGCCGTCCTCCTGCAGCTGAGCGACCGGTGCGACCGAAATCGTCATCATGTTGTCGCGGACGATGGCGTTGAGCTCATCTTGGATTTCCTGACGCGTTTTGCCCTCGGCCGTCGTAACCGAAGCGCCCGCCTCGGGTACGGGCTGCGACTGCCAAGCGTATAGTCCTACGGCGACAAGGGCACAGACGATGGCCAAACAGGCAAGGATGAGCTTCTTGCGACGACCCAGGCCTGCAAAGTGGGGTGGCTTCTTCGCGCTCATGCGGCATCCTTGGCGGTATAGATGCGCGCAAAGGTGGACGGGTTCGCTCCAAAGAGCATGTGAAGCATCAGGCGGCGTGAGTAGACAAGCTCGTCGAAGTCGGGAGGGAGCTCGATGTCGTGGATATGCGCGATGCGGTGGGCGAGCGCCGAGAACGACTCGGGGTCGCAGATCACATCGGTGGTAACGTGGTAGACCGTCGTATCGGGGAATGCCTCTTCGTCGAAAGGCAGGAGATGGGGATCGTCGTCGACTTCGATGGCGATGCCGTACTGGGGCCAGTAATATGCCATGGGAACCTCCCTGCTTCTGGGGCCAAAACTTCTGTCGGTTTTGGCTGTCGATGCTGACGGTATCAGCCACTACTTGACCAATTGCTGACCAAATACTTGACGGATTGGTGTCTCCGCAGGTAAAAGGCGGCAAAAAATACTCCAACTTTTTTCAAGCGACAATCGCGCGGTCGGCGACGGCGGGGCCATATGTGTCAAAAGCATCGTCTGCCGAGGAAATCAAGCCGCTCGCCGAATTGCACGAACGTAAAAATCGCCAATTATGGAGACGGTCTCGAACACGTCGACGAAACGATGCGGTAACATCTCCCTGCAAACACTGTAGTTAGCTAAAGGGGGAGTTCGCGTGTCTGCAACCATCAAACCCTTCACCGACGAGTTCGAAGAGTATGGCCGCGATGAATCTCGCGCATCGGGCGAAGCATCGAGCATCTCGTTTCCGACAACGGAAGACGAGGTCCGTGCCATTTTGGAAAAGCTCCATGCCGAGCGTGTCCCGGTAACGGTTCAGGGCGCCCGAACCGGCCTTGCCGCCGGTGCCGTGCCCCACGGCGGGCATATCCTCAATACTTCCCGTATGAATCGCTACTTGGGCCTTCGCCGCGATGAACAAGGCCAATTTTTGCTGCGCGTGGAGCCGGGCGTTGTGCTCTCGGAGCTGCGCAAGCAGCTGAGCAAGAAGGTGCTGCCGACCGCTGGTTGGGACCAGGCATCGCTTAAGGCCTACGATGAGTTTCAAGAGGCCCCCGAGCAGTTCTTTCCCACCGATCCCACCGAGGCGTCTGCCTGTCTGGGCGGCATGGCGGCATGTAACGCCTCCGGTGCCCGCAGCTACGCCTACGGCCCCATGCGCCCGCATATCACGGGACTCCACGTCGCGCTGGCTGATGGCGATTTGCTTGAGCTTCAGCGCGGCGAGGCTTTTGCCCAGGGCCGCCGCCTGTCGCTCGTGACGGCAGTGGGCCGTGCACTCGAGCTTGACCTTCCCGACTACACCATGCCCAAGACCAAAAATGCTTCGGGCTATTTCGTTGCTGACGATATGGATGCCATCGAATTGTTTATCGGTGCGTGTGGCACAATCGGCGTCATCACCGAGCTCGAGATTGCCCTGCAGGCGGCGCCTGCGGTCGTTTGGGGCGTGAGCTGTTTCTTTGACAGCGAAGACAAGGCCGTGTCCTTCACCGATTCCGTGCGTCCCGTCCTGTCCCATGCGGCTGCCATCGAGTACTTCGACGCTGGCGCCCTGGATATTCTACGTCGCCAGCGCGAGCAGTCGACGGCGTTTGCCTCGCTGCCGGCGCTCGACAAAGAGGCCAAGGTCTGTGTCTACGTGGAGCTCGACTGCGACGACGAAGTTCAGGCGACTGAGGAGCTGTATCACTTGGGGTGGGTACTGGAGCTTGCGGGTGGCCGCGACGACGCGACCTGGGTTGCGCGCACCGAGGTCGATCGCGAATGCCAGCGGTTCTTCCGCCATGCGGTGCCCGAGAGCGTCAACATGCTCATCGACGAGCGTCGCCGCACGGATCCCGCCATCACCAAACTGGGCTCGGACATGTCGGTGCCCAATGCACGCTTGGCCGATGTCATCGCCCTTTATCGCCGCACGTTGGCCGAAAGTGGGCTTGAATCTGCCTCCTGGGGGCACATCGGTAACAACCATCTGCATGTGAACATTCTGCCGCGCGATGCACAGGATTATCGCCGCGGCGGAGAACTCTTTGCCCAGTGGGCTTCCGAGGTCACGGCCATGGGCGGTGCCGTCTCCGCAGAACACGGCGTCGGCAAGATCAAGGCGGGCTTCTTGGAGACGATGTACGGTCACGAGGCCATGGTCGAGTCGGCGCGGCTCAAGCTCCAGCTCGATCCTGCCGGGCAGCTGGGCCGCGGTAACCTGTTTTCGGAGAAGCTCTTGGATGAGCTCGTCCAGAAAGGGGGCGCGTGAAGATGAGCGATTTCCATATGGTGGTGTGCGTCAAGGCCGTGCCGGGCAGCACCGAGGTCAAGATGGACCCCAAGACCAATACCATCGTGCGCGATGGCAAACAGGCGGTCATTAATCCCTTTGACGCGAGCGCTTTGGAATGCGCGCTGGCGCTGAAGGACGACTTTATCGGCTTTGGCATGGATGTGCGCGTGACGGTGGTGTCGATGGGCATCCCCGCGACCGAATCGCTGCTGCGCGACTGCATCGCTCGAGGCGCCGACGACGCGCTGCTGCTGACCGATCGCGCCTTTGCAGGTGCCGATACCCTGGCAACCACCTATGCCCTCAAGTGCGGCATCGAGGCGCTCGACGAGGACTTCGACCTGCTCATCTGCGGCAAGATGGCGGTGGATGGCGATACGGCCCAGATTGGTCCCGAGCTTGCCGGTGCCTTTGATATTCCCTGCGTGACCGACGTGAGCTGCGTGCAGAGCGCGGGCTTTACGACCTGTGGCTCGCTGGCGCTCGTTCACGGATGCGATGCCGGCGAGGAGACGGTGTACCTTGAGATGCCGTGCGCGATGACGACTGCCAAGGAGATTGGCCAGTTGCGTATGCCGAGTATTGCCGGTATTCGCGCGGCGGAGGAGGCGGACGTGCGCGTGGTCAGTGCCGCCGACGTGAACGCCGACCCCGCGCGTTGCGGTCCTGCCGGGTCGCCGACACAGGTCGTGCGCTCGTTTGTGCCCGACCGTGACCAAACGTGCGAGGCCGTTGACGGAACGGCGTCCGAGCAGGCGGCAAAACTTGCCAAGATCATCGAGGGGATGGCATAGATGAGCGGACTGATTATCGATAGCGAAGCCTGTATCGGCTGCGGTCGCTGCGTTCGCGCCTGCGCCTCGGGCGGCATTGTGGTGGAGGGCGAGCGTCCCAACCGATGCGCCCGCGTAACCGACGGCTGCATCCTATGCGGTGGGTGCGTCGACGCCTGCCCTGTCAACGCTATCTCGATCGAGCGTGACGAGGCCGCTGGTGCGGTGGACCTTGATGCATATCGAGACATTTGGGTCTTCGTGCAGACCGACGAGCACGATACGGTGACTCCCGTTGCCTATGAGCTTATGGGCAAGGGGCGCGAGCTTGCCGATGCTCGCGGCTGCCGTCTGGTGGCACTGGTCGGCATGAGCCCCGAGGGCTCGCTCGGGGACCTGGAGCATCTGGTTTGCGCGGGCGCCGACGAAGTCCTGGCCTGTCGCGACGAGCGCCTGCGCCAAAACGATGCGGAGGTCTACGCCCGCTTGATCTGCGATTTGGTAGCCGAACGCAAACCCGAGGCCATCCTATACGGTGCGACCGCTTTTGGTCGCGAACTGGCACCCGGCGTTGCCGTGCGTTTGCAGACGGGCCTTACGGCTGACTGCACCGTACTTTCGATGGATACAGAGACGGGACTGCTGCAACAGACGCGTCCGGCGTTTGGCGGCAACCTGATGGCCACCATCATTTGCTCCAACCACCGTCCGCA
>USHT01000032.1 GCA_900554455.1 uncultured Collinsella sp. | reverse complement strand
ATCGGCAAGCTTGCCGACCTCGAGCGTACCCAGCTCGTCTTCGCGCATCAGATCGTACGCGCCCCCGGCAGTCCAAGCGCGCAAGAGCTCGACAAGCGTCAGCGTGTTGACCTCATTCACAGGCAGTCCGTCGGCGAAGAATCCGCCGCACGCGCTGTAGATTGACTCGCCCAGGCTCGGAATCAGCAGCGGCAAATCCGTTCCACAGCACACTGTGCATCCGGAATCTTCCATGCCGCGGCGATTCCAGCTGTGCAAAAGTCGCGTCTCGCCAATTTGTCGACGCATCATCGATAGGCAATCCTCGCGCCGGTCCAGCGTCAGAATCTGCGGATAGACCTCGCAAATTCCACCTAACTTGCCAAACTCGACAAGATCGGTCGGGTCAGAGTTCTCGAGATCGGTAATCGCATGGCGGCGAAGCATCCGTCCATGCTCGTCTCGAGGCAGCGAGGCATAGAGCGCCACGGTGCGACGAACGGCGCCATCGCCCTGGCAATGCAAGGAAAATCGGAAACCGTCAGCATCAATTGCACGCAGCTCGCTCTCAATCAGATCCCACTCTGGCTCCTCGACGACCGTCTTGCCGGCAGCGCCCGCATCGGCCGTGTCCTCATAGGGTTCAATCATCTCGGCAAGCCCCGCCCATACGCCGCGATCGGTCATACGGTTGAAGCCAGAAAAACGAACGAACGGTCCCCGGAAGCGCTCTCGTGCCTCGCGGGCATATGCCAGATTTGCACCGGCACCCACCGGCTGCGACATCATAGAGACGCGAACCGTCAGCTCGCCAGATTCCTCACGGCGAGCCATTTCGTCGGCAAAGCCGTAGTAGTCATCAAACGCCATCTCCTTGATGGCGGTAACGCCGCGCTCGTTAAGCATGCTCATGTAGTCCGAATACCCGGCACGCACCTCGGGCAGCGCGAGGAAATCGCTCATCATGCGCCAGATCTTCTCGGCATAGCACGCCTGGGGTGTAAAGCCGTATCGCGCACTGGCGGCAGCGTTGAGAACGCAGGTCCCCGCACCCGATGTAAAGCAGACGACAGGGATATCGCCAAAACAATCGTCAAACACAGCTGCCGTATTTGCGTTCTCGGCATCCGATGCCAACGTTTCGGGTAGGTTGTGGCCAAAAGCCGCCGCGCAATCCGGATGATCTTCTTTCCATGCACGCAAGAGCGACACGGCCTCTTTGGCGTCATCGATGCCGGACAGATCAGTCCCCAACGTCCGCAGCGCCCAACCTGTATAGAAGGTATGCACATCGATCAGGCCAGGCATGACAGTGCGGTCGCCCAGGTCAACTACCTCGTCCGCCTGGGTCAAATACGAAGCCGCCTCACACTTGGTGCCAACAGCCTCAATTCGATTGCCACGGACCGCTACGAAACCTTCAAACGGCAGGTCCCCTGTACCGGTAAAGACGCTCTTAGACGTCAGGACCGTCAAACGATCAGACATCACAACCACCTACACCGGAAGCATGCCGGAGATTGCCGTTACAATCACGCCAAAGACGACCATGAAAATGAAGAACTTCCAAATGGTCTTCCACCATTGGCCAAACGAAATCCTAGCCACGGCAAGACCGGCGACCGTCATGCCCGCCACGGGGCTGATGGTGTTGATGGTCTGGTTGGCAAACTGGAGCGCGGTGACGGCCGCCTCGGGATTGAGGCCCATGAGCTCGGTCAGGGGGCCCATAACGGGCATGGTGAGCGCCGCCAGGCCAGAACTCGAGGGAACCAGCAAAGAGAGCAGGCCAAGGACGATATACATAAACGTGGTGTAGACGGCGGCGGGTGCACCGGCGAGCGCGGTAGCGAGCGCCTGGAGGATGGTGTCGATGATCATGCCGCCCTCGGCGATGACCAGAATACCGCGAGCGATACCGATAACGATGGCAGCGTACGCAAAGTCGGCGAGACCCTTAACGAACTCCTCTGCGATTGTCTGCTGGTCAAGACCGCCCAGGATACCGGCAAGCAAGCCCATGCCAAGGAACACGGCGGAAATCTCATTCATGTACCAGCCCTGGGTAACAAGACCCCAGACGATAATGCCCATACCGCAAGCAAAATCGATAAGCACGAGCTTCTGACGGATAGTGAACTCTTCCTCGATGGAGGCATCGGTCACGGAAAACTCAATACGCTTGAGCTTATCGTCCTCGTACACAATGGACGACTCGGGGTTTTTCTTGACGCGCATGGCGTAGCGCATGGCCCATGCGATACCGACGGCAGTGAAGATGACCCAAGAAACGGCGCGCAGCCACAGTTGCGGATTGCCCTCGATGCCAATGATGCCTTGGGCGATCAAAACATTAAACGGGTCGATGGTCGAAGCACAATATCCCAGGTTAGGACCAAGGAAGCAGATGATGAATGCCGTCATCGAGTCATAACCGATACCCATCATGATGGGAATGAAGATGGCATAGAACGGCAGGGCTTCCTCAGACATACCAAACGTAGTGCCGCAAATGGACAGCAGCGTCATCGTGATGGGAATGATGAGGATGTCCTTGTTCTTGAGCTTTTTAATCACACGGCTCATGCCGGCATTCAAAGCGTTGGTCTTGGTGATGATTGCGAACGATCCGCCAATCAATAAGACGAACGCAACGACGTCGGCAGCCTCCTGGATGCCCTTGGTGGGCGCTTGCAGGACCGCGAAGATATCCTGGCCCAGATTGATGGTCTCGCCGGTCTCGGAATCGGTGTAGTTCTTATCGACCTGTTCATAGGTTCCAGCAACGGCGACTTCACGCTCGCCCGCTGCTGTCGAAATCGTTTTGCGCTGATACTGACCAGAGGGAACGATCCAAGTCAGGACCGCAAAGACAACGATCAGCAAGAACATGATCGTATAGACATGCGGTAATTTGAACTTAAAACGTCTGTTTGTCTTCTTCGCCTTCGTATCTGACATAGATACCTCCAAAGAACTCGAGACTGCATCGCATCTCGCTTCACGTTTACACAATGCAAACGTTCTATGACGTCCCATAGATTACCAGCAGCTTTTTCCTTCATCAAGATAATTTCAAACTGATTGCCGCAACGCGGTTGAACGGTTGTGTTCGCGCCGTGAACGGTATGGAAACGCCCGGTGAGATGATCCACCGGGCGCTTCCATTCGCAATGTCCTAGATGTCAAAAACGTAGCGAGACCCAACGATCCGCTGACGACCGATGATAAACGGCCGTCGCTGCTCATCGAAAAAGAAGGCTTCCATATAAAACAAGGGTTCGCCAACGGGAACTGCCAACAGCCGAGCGACCTCGGGCGACGCGCACGCGATCTCGAGCGTGCACGGGTCGGTAAACGCGGGCGTGCGGCCCGTCCGGTTGCGCACGAACTCAAAAATGGATTGGTTAGATAGAGGTGCCGTTGATAGATAGGCGTTGTCCTCGTAAACGTATATGTTGTTCTCGAGCATGACGGGGACTCCATCGGCAGTACGTACACGCTCAACGCAAATCAAATCAGTTCCAACGGGAACACCAAAGAACTGCGCTTCGGTAGAATCTGCCGGCAGTATCTTTCTCGAAATGACACGCGCCCCCGGTTCCATTCCGTTAACGCGGCATGCGTCCGAAAAACTCTGGACGTCATCCTTCTGGCGAATCTTGCGCTTAAGCTTGGGGGCATTGACAAACGTGCCTTTCCCCTGCCGCTTCGTTAGATAGCCCTGCTGGACGAGCTCCTCAATAGCGCGTCGCACGGTAACGCGGCCAACTTTATAGCTCTCAGCCAATTCGAATTCGTTGGGTATCCGCGCGCCCGCCTTGTAGGCACCGGAGTTGATTTCGTTTTTAATGATATCAATAACCTGTTGGTACAGCGGTATCGCTGCTTTACCATCAGTTAGCCCTTCAGTCGGTGGCATATACCCTCTCCCAGCACAATTAAGTCTAAAACGGGCTTAAGGGCATTCAGCAAGTCCTTAAGCCCGCATTGGCATAAAGTATGCTTGCTGCCGCACCAAAATGTCGGGTATTTACTCATCAGACCCGAAAAACGCGCAACTACCTCACCCCTAAGAAAGCGCGAGCAGCTCCGGCAGCTGGTCGATAATCTTGTCCGCGGCATCCTGGCTAAAGCCAAAGCGCTCCTCGCGCTTGGCAATGACTGTCAGGCCGGCTCGCTTGCCGGCAGTGATGCCAGGCAACGAATCCTCGACGCAGCAGCAGCGATTCGCGGGCAGCCCCAGCAGGTCCAGCGCATGCAGGTAGATGTCGGGCTCGGGCTTGCTCTCCTTAAACTGCTCGCCGCTCACCACATACTCAAAGGCATCCGACAGCCCGCACGCATTGAGCACTTCCTCGATGCTATCCATGGGAGACGAGCTGGCAAGCGCCACGCGAACGCCACGGCGCGGCAGCTCTCGAATCGTATCCACGGCGCCTGGGTTAATCAAAGCCTGATAGTCGCGCGGACGCTTATGCGCCCACTCGTCCCAACGGGCCAACGCTTCCTCGCCAGTGAAATGCCCCTTACCGGCACGCTCAAACCAATCGACCAGCATATGCAGGAAGAACTGATGCGAGGTACCGACCTGGCCGTTCAACTCCTCTTGAGTCAGATTAAGCCCAAGCTCCTTGGCAAACGCGGCAGTCTCGCCCAGGTAGTAATACTCGGTGTCGACAATGACGCCGTCCATGTCAAAGATAACGGCGTCGAACGGAAATGCGGACACGGCACCCTCCCTAACAAAAGGGCGCCCGCAAGCGGACGCCCGAACCATGCACTATCGGCGATTCTAACCCAGTAGCTGGTCAAGTGCCACCGCGATACCGTCTTCGTTGTTGTTGGCGGTCACCATCTGGGCCACGGCCTTGACTTCATCGACAGCGTTACCCATGGCGACGCCGGTACCAGCCCACTCAATCATAGACTTGTCATTCTGGCCGTCGCCAAACGAGACGACCTCGCTGGCATCGATGCCGAGCTTGGGCAGGGCACCCTCGAGCGCGCGGGCCTTGTCAATACCGGGCGCCGTGTACTCAAAGTACCAGTCGGCCGTAAACATACCCGAAAGCGTCTGGGTAAAGGGCGCGTACATCTCCTCGTGATGCGCTTGCAGATAGGCCGGGTCGCCCGCCGTCAGCAGCTTGTCCACGGGATAAGCATCAGCGACCTCATGCAGGCTCTCCACCTCGCGAATCTTAAGATCGCACGCGTCGCGCTCATACTTGACGATGTTTTTCTGCGAGCCGTCAGGCTGCGTGATCATGCAATGGTACGAGTCCTCAACGTGCAGACCGCGACCGAGCGAAATCATAGGGATCACGTCAAAATTACGCAGGTGATCAATCAGGCGATGCAATTCGTCGGCAGGCATAGCCTGATCGAACAGCACTTCGTCGGTCTGGGCATCGACGACGTGAGCGCCGTTAAAGGCCACCAGCAAACCATCATGACTCTGAAGGTCGAGCTCCTGGGCCAGGGCGTGAAGACCCCATGCGGGACGACCCGAAGCCAAGATGAGCTTAATGCCCGACTCCTGCGCCGCGAGCAGCTTCTCGCGCGTACGCGGGCTAATGACCTTTTGGTCGTTGGTGAGCGTACCGTCGATATCCATTGCGATGGCTTTAATTGCCATATGTGCCTCCTTGCATCGTTTTTATCGCGCACTATCTTATCCGAGCCGGGGCACGTTCACACAGCGCACGTATGACGGTTGCAAAACCACCCCATTTGAAACAAAGGCAAAAAAGTACTTGCAAAGACGCGTTCCGACATATAAGTTGATAAAAGATCGCCGTTGCGGTTTTAAGTAGATCGAGCATATGAAGTTTGAGTTTTAGCGTGTAAGAGAAGGAAGATCGGCAAAGCACAACCCCAAACGTAATGACAACTTAATGAGGTAACTGCCACATGTGAGGCACCTAGGGCATTGCTGTCTCGATTTTGAGCACGATGCCTTCCGCCTTGCATGGGCCGTTCCATCCCGCCCCTGCAGCAACTGTCTCACGGGCTCATTGAAAACCGCATAGCGCCCCAACGTCAGCACATCACCCACGGCAAGCACATCACTCACGACAACCAACACATCAACAAACAGCACGAACATCAACCGATTGGAGAAGCTATGACAAACCACCACGCAGAAGACGGCGATAAGAAAAGCATTCTGGATGCCCGCATTGAGCGAGCATATGCAAACGAATATGACGCCGCCTTTGCCGCCGCGACCATCAAGAACTACGCGTCGCTACCGCTCGCGACGATCTTGGCCGACCACCCTCAACTGCTGAAGCGCTGCACAAAGATCATGGGCGACCCCGACATTCGCAAGCTGACAGACCCCTATGCCCCAAAACGCGACAACGATTCGTGCGTTCTTACCGTAGGCTGCCTAGCCCATATGCTTACGGCGCTCGACACGAAACTCAAGCTCGAATGGGAACCCGACGAGCGTCATGAACTCGAAAGCAAGCGGAACACCCTGCGCACCGCACTGTTCCTTCCGTTGGACGGCCTCAAGCGCTGCAACGTCGAGCTCAATACACAGGCGCTGCAAAAGCCCGGGACCACGGGGCAGAAAACTCCAAGACCCCATGCGGCCATCGTCGACCGCAACCGATATAACCGCATGACCGCGCACTTTTCCGCCGAGGGAGCAGCCATAAGGACGCTGATCGACCTGCTGTGCCTCCTGAGCATCAACGAGCTATTTGAGGGCTATCTCGCCCTTGTTCCCGCGACGGCACCCAAGTCGGTAGCAAAGATCATCGAGACCTGCAGACGCCAGTTTGAGCGCCATCGCAATGGCAGCGAGATGAACGCCAGCATCGCGCAGTACTACGCGGCTCATTACAAAAATGACGGATGTGCCCCTGCCGAGCATCAGCTGCGGCTCGCCTACACCACGCCCGTCGCAACGCTCCATCGCTTTGGAACCCTTGGCGCTTGCGAGCCGCACGAACAGGCAGTCTGCCCCACAACCGAGCTCGATCTCAGGCTCGGACGAACCCTGTAGCCCGCCAGCCCCTCCGCGGGCAACAATCCTATTCCACAACACAACCAACAGAAAGGAGTCCTCATGGACACCAATCATTCCCCCATCATCAGCCCCCTCACCATGCGTGAATCCGCCCGAGGTATCACGCTCACCAGCATTTACGATGAGATGCTCGCCCGTCGCGAGCTCTCCGTCATGGGAAACATCGAAACCCCGATGGCTCACGATCTATGCCAGCAGATCCGCCTGCTCGATGCCACCGACCCCAGCCGTCCCATCACCATATTTGTCGCCAGCGCCGGCGGAAGCGTGCGATCGGGTCTTGCGATCTATGACGCCATGCGCCTCGCATCGTGCCCCATCCGCACCGTTTGTCTGGAATTCGCCGCGTCCATGGGTGCCGTGATCTTTATGGGCGGCGACGATCGCCGCATGGCGCCCCATGCAGAGCTCATGATTCACGACCCGCTGATCCCCCAGGGGGCAGGCGGCTCGGCACTTGCGCTACAGGAAACCAGCCGGCGTCTCATGCAGACCCGCAAGACCCTCACGCAAATCCTCTCGGACCGCAGCGACCTCACGCCCAAGCGCATCCAGTCCCTCACTGCAAAAGACACCTACCTTTCGGCCGAGCGCGCCGTCGAGCTCGGCTTTGCCCACAAAATCCTCTCGACCACCAAGGAGGTCGCCCATGTCTAACCTCACCAGCCGCCTCGCCGCATCTGAGTCCGCATCGTCCACCATCCTCGCCAAGGATCGAACGCTTTCCTGCGACACCCGCCAAACGGGACTCAACAACAACGCACTTGTGATCGGCCCCTCGGGAGCCGGCAAGACCCGAAACGTCCTCAAGCCCAACCTGCTGCAAATGAACGCAAGCTGCATCGTGCTCGACGCCAAAGGTACGCTCTGTCGCGAAGTGGGACCCGTGCTGGCAGCCCACGGTTACCGCGTGCAATGTCTCAACTTCGCCGACCTCAACACCGTCCCGGCCCTTGCGCCCGGCATCGAGCGCTGCGGCTACAACCCCCTGAGGCACATTCGCCGCAAGGCGGACGGCAGGCCCAACCAGCAGGACATCCTCTCGGTGGCAAAGGCCATCTGCCCCATCGAGGACAACAACCAGCCTTTTTGGGATCATGCGGCGGCAAACCTGCTGTCGTGTCTTATCGCCTACGTCACCGAACAGCTACCCGCCGACGAGCAGACGATCAGCTCGGTCATCAAGCTGATCGAGCACCTGCAGGACGGTGCCACGGGTCGATTGTTTGACGACCTGATCACGATCGACCCCCAAAGCTATGCCCTCTCGCTATGGCGGCGCTACGCCATTACGCAAAATGCCGAGCGCATGCACGCGAGCATCGTCGGCATCCTTGCCGAAAAGGTCATGTGTCTGGGATTCGACGGTGCGGCACAGCTCTATCGTGAGTGCCATCAGGTGGACTTCGCTTCCATGGGACACACCCCCTGCGCCCTATTTGTAACCGTGAGCGATATTGACCGCAATCTCGATCCGCTGACCGGCCTCTTTATTTCGCAGGCGTTTATGGGCCTCATTCGTGAGGCCGATAGGCAGCCCGACGGCAGCCTGCCCGTGCCCGTGCGCTTTATGCTCGATGACTTCGCAAATCTGCAGATCCCCCAGATCGACAACGTGCTCTCGATTATCCGAAGCCGCAACATCTGGGCAACGCTGCTGCTGCAGTCGACCAACCAGCTCGATGCGCTCTATGGCGAGGCACGCGCACGCTCCATCATGGGCAACTGCGACACGCATCTGGTGCTGGCGTTCCAGGATCCCGAGAGTGCCCGGGTATTTTCCGACCGCGCCGACGCGCTGCCCAGCACGCTCATGGCGACGCCGATCGATCGCTCGTGGCTCTTTGTACGCGGTCGCACTCCCGAACAGGTCGAGCGCTTTAGGCTCGAAGACCATCCGCTCTATGGGGAGCTGCCCGAGGCGCAGCGAGGCCATGCGGAGGCCAAGATCTAGGCGCAGGGTTCTCGCAGCGCGCGGCGCCCCGGCGATGTTCCACAAAGGCCGTGCGCCCCAGGACCACGGCAAAGCAAAGGGGCCCGCATCCGATAGGATACGGGCCCCTGACTATAAGGCGCGATGCGTTAACAGCAGCGACTACTTGCGATGCGCGCGATAGAACTCGATGAGTGCCTGGGTCGAAGCGTCCTGCTCGGCCTTGGCGGCATCGTCGTCGGCGCGCAGCGTCACGGCAGCCTCGAGCGGCTT
>USHT01000031.1 GCA_900554455.1 uncultured Collinsella sp. | reverse complement strand
CGGACGGAGAATCGAAATGCGGTGGGGTGCGCGGACATACCGGGCTGACCGCCGGAAGCGCACCCGCAAGAGCCCGCGGATATTAGCTTGCCAGGCAAGCGTCGACTAAGCCATGCAGCGTGCGCGGGCTCTCCCGACGGGAAACGAAAAAGCCCGGTTTCAAACCGGGCTCGAACGAACATGCCTATTGACAATGGCTTTCTCATATTAGAAAACGGGTACGAGTCTGTGCGACCCGCACCCGTTCACTGGGGGCTGTTTGTGACTACCATACTATCCGTGGTTGGACTCGGTGCATCTAGAAGTCCGGCGAGCGGTGCAAAAGCGCTCATAGACGGCGGGTAGGTAACAAGCGTATTACAGATGCTTCTCCAGCAGCGCCTGCAGCCTCGCCTTGGGCAGAGCGCCAACTGAGCGGTCAATCTCCTCGCCGTTCTTAAACACAATCAGCGTGGGGATGCTCATGACGCCAAACTTCATGGCCAGGTCCTGATTGTCATCGACGTTGCACTTGGCAACGGCAAGCTTGCCGGCCAGCTCATCGGCAACCTCGTCAACGATGGGCGAGAGGGAGCGGCAGGGACCGCACCACGGTGCCCAAAAATCAACCAGCACGGGAAGGTTGCCGTTAACGACGGAATCGAAATTTTCGGGGGTAATCTGCTTAATGTCAGCCATGGTGACCTCCATAATGTGACGCGGCTTGGCCGCGTAAAACTCAGTACGACCGTGCTTATACCCAGCCGCCCGCAAAGCAACCACTCGCGGGCAGCTCTTTTATATAATGGTGGGCACGCAAACGATTGGAGAGCGCATGGCCATGTCACAAAGCCAGAAAAAAGAAGCTATCGCCCAGGCGACCGAGCAGGAGCTCGCATCGCTCGCGGGTCGTGGCGTGCGTATCGCGGGCAACGCGTGCTCGCCGATCGTGCTGGTCAAAGGCGATTTGGACGAGGCCGAGCGTTCGGGTGGCGAGCTTGCCGCCGGTCCGGATGGCGCGGCGTTGCGCAAGGCGCTTGGGGCCATCGGCTACGCGCCCGAGGATTTTTGCGTGCTGGCAAGCGTCGCCGGCGTGGGTGACGGAGCGGTCGCGGTGGGCGAGACTCTGCCGTGCGAGCTGTTCCGTGAGGCGCTTGAGGCTTTGGACCCCGAGGCGGTGCTACTGCTCGACAACAACGCGGCTGACGCCATGCGCGAGACCTACGCCGATATGCTCGTGGCGATCGATGACTTCGACACCGCCATGCTCAAGCCCGGCTTGGTCGCCCATGTGCAGGGTCGCCGCGTGCTCGCGCTCGACGGTTTTGAGGCGGCGCTCACTGACAAAGCCGCCAAGCAGCGCATGTGGGCATACATCAAGCAGCTGACCCCGGCAGCCGCTCCGCTGTAGCGAGGCTGGCGGCAGCCCCTACATCACGGCGCGCAGCTCAAACCGATCGCCGTTAATGCGGAACTGGCAGTTACCATTCATGCGTTTGACGGCAAGCTTAATGCTCTTGGTTCCAAAGCCGTGTCCGGTGTGCCCGGCTACGGGCATGCCGTCGACCATGCGCGGCGCGCGGTCAAACGTGTTGGAAACTAACAGCAGCAGCTGGCCGTCCTCTAATCGCAGGTCAAAGTCGACGAATCGCTTTCCTTGGGGTGCGGCGCTTGCAGCGGTGATAGCGTTTTCCAAGGCATTTGAGAGCACGCTAAACAGGTCGGCGTCACCTACGTGGATGGTTTCGGGTACGGCGGCGCGCAGGTTGGCGGTAATGCCGTTTCTATTGATATCCGAGTTAAATGACGAAAGCGCGATGTTTACGGTCTCGTTGGCGCAGAAGCGGCGTACGGCGGTGCGATCGCCGGCTTCGCAGAGTTCATCGATGCGTTTGAGCGCCTCGTCGGTGTGGCCCTCCTCAATTAAAGCGGCCAGGCCGCGTAGGAAGTGGCGCATATCGTGGCGAAGAATCGACAGCTCGCGCCCAGATTGACGCCAAGCCTCGAGCTCTTTGATGGCGGCGCTGTCGCGGGTTTCGAGCATCCAGCGCTCTCGCTCGGCGGTTTCCTTTTCTTCGTATTCGCGTAGGTAAACGGCAAGAAACATAAGATAGAAGGCACAGAGCGCAAATGCCAAAAACTCAACCGTCACCACCGAGCCCGAGTGGAACAGCGTGGTGTAGACGTTGGTGGCATAGTCAAAGACGTAATAGACGAGTGGCAGGATTAAAAGGATGCCCAGCTCGGTGGTGCTTTTAATCGCCAAGCGTGGACCGATGTCGCCGGCCCAATGCAACAGGACGGCAAAGACGGCGAGTGTGGTCGCGATACGCGCCAGATAGTACGCGATCTGCGAGTCGGTTGCGGCAAAGGCGGCGATGCCCATCCAATTGCTGAACTGGCAGCTCAGATAAGCACTCGTAATGCCGAGCGCGGCAAGCAGCGGGCTCAGGCGGTAGCGCGCGCACAAATAGATGACGAGCGGCAGATGCACGACGAGCGGATATACCTGGCGGGCAAAAAGCTCGCCGCCGACGGCATTGGCGAGGCCAAATGCGCATCCGGTTACGGCACCGACCAACACCAGTTCAAGCGCATGACGCCGGTTGATCTCGATACCGCACAGCGCCGCCGAGGCAAAGACGCCAAAGAGCAGCGTCGTGGCGTGGTGGATTGCCCAAAGGACCATTTCGACCGAGGAGACCATCAGTGTCTCCCACCCTCAAAGCGCGCCGCAAAGTAGGCGTCTTGGAATCCCTGCTTGCAGCTGCGCGAAAGCGGGATGCACGCGCCCGAGCGCATGACGATGTCCGTGCGGTTAAAGTGATCGATATTGCGCAGGTTGACCTGGTAGCTGCGGTGGCATTTAAAGAAGACCGCGTTTTGCTCCAAGCGGTCCTCGACGCTGCGGAACGACTCGAGTGCCTCGATATCGCGTCCGTCGCGCAGGTGGAAGACCACGTGCTTGTTGCGCGCCTCGGCATATTCGATGTCGGACAGGCGCAGGGCGTGGTAGCCAAAGGAAGTTTTGATCACGAGCTCGTCGGTTGCCGCCGGGCGCATGCTCGAAAGCTCGTCGAGTAATCGCGCCAGGCGTTCGTAAGTCACGGGCTTGAGCAGATAGTCGAAGGCGCGGACCTCGTAGGATTCCAGCGCGAACTCGGGCGACGAGGTGAGGAACACCAGGCGCACGGCGGTGTCGGCCTGGCGCAGTTCGCGTGCGGTGTCCATGCCGTTGACGAGCGGCATGATCATATCGAGCAAGATGATGTCGGCGCGCGATGCGGCATGGCGGGCCAGCAGGTCCTCGCCGCGCGTGACGAGCGCAACATCGACCGCCGTGCCCGTCTCGCTCGACCAACGGTCGATCATCCGGTGCAGTCTATCTAGAAAAGCGACGTCATCGTCGCAGGCAATAATCTTGAGCATTCTAAGCCCCCTTAGTAGTTCGATTTTGCCACATTGGGTGCGGACCGCTTGTGGGGGTGCGGACCGTTTGCGCCCCACGGCGTGCAACTCGCGCCAAGCGGTATTGCGGTGGCGAAAGATGCCTCCTGCGCCATCGAGAGCTCAGCTATCCTCAGCTTGCCAGTTCGAAAATGGACCTGCCACATGATTGAATCTTTATTTCAACTTTACACCTAGGTTTACAGCTGTCTTGTCAGCTGTAAACCTAGGTGTCATACTAAAGCCCCAAGATTCGCCAAAAGAGAGGGGCCTTGATGGCACAGAGCGCGAAGATGGATGCATCGGAGCTTGCACGCGACATTGCGGCCGGCCTGGCATCGGCAACGACGGCAACGGAGCGCGCGGCATTGGTGCCCGCAGAGCTCGTCGAGGCCATTCAGCAACTTAAAACCAAACGCGACGCGGTGATCCTGGCACACTATTACGTGGCACCCGAGGTCCAGGCTGTGGCCGATTACGTCGGCGACAGCTTCTACCTGGCAAAGCTTGCCAAGAGCCTGCCGCAGCAGACCATCGTGCTGTGCGGCGTGGAGTTTATGGGCGAGAGCGCCAAGCTGCTCAACCCCACCAAGACCGTGCTGCTGCCCGAGCCGGGCGCGGATTGCCCCATGGCTCATATGGTCAAGCGTGAGACGGTCGACGCCGCTCGCGCCGAGTACGGCGACGACCTGACCGTGGTGTGCTACGTCAACTCCACGGTTGAGATCAAGAGCTGGAGTGATGTGTGTGTCACCAGCTCCAACGCCGTCAAGATCGTGTCTGAGCTGCCGCAGCAGCATGTCCTGTTCATCCCCGATCAAAACTTGGGCCGCTTCGTAGCCGAGCAGGTGCCGCAAAAGCACGTCATTCTCAACAAGGGCTACTGCCCGCGCCACCACATCATCACCGTCGAGCAGATCGTCGACGCGACGGAGGCCCACCCCGACGCGCTCGTACTGGCGCATCCCGAGTGCAAAGCCGATGTGCTGGCCGAGGCCGACTACATCGGCTCCACCGCCGGCATCATCAAGTATGCCGAGGAGTCGGACGCCAGCGAATTCATCATCGTGACGGTCCGCGGCGTGCTCTACGAGCTCGAGCGCCGCTGCCAGGGCACCGGCAAGAAGTTCTACTTCCCCGCGGTGCAGCCCACCTGCGTCAACATGGATCTCATCACGCTCGAAAAGCTCGTGCGCTGCCTGGAGACGGGCGAGGGCGAGGTGCAGATTGGCGTCTCGGACGAGGCAGCAGACCAGGCCAAGCTCACGCTCGACCGTATGCTCGAGTACGCAGCGCGCTAGAACAATGTGGCATGAGGGACGGTTCCTTATGTCACATTACAAAGGAGAGGATTCCTGTGGAAACCAAGCAATACCCCGATATGGAGTGCGACGTCGTCATTGCCGGCTGCGGCGTGGCGGGCCTGTACGCAGCTCTCAACCTGCCGACGAGCACGCGCGTGATTATGCTTTCCAAGGGTGCTGTCGACGAGTGCGATTCGATGCTCGCGCAGGGCGGCATCTGCGTGCTGCCCGAGGGCTCGGACTATGATGCCTTCTTTGAGGACACCATGCACGCCGGTCACTACGAGAACCGCCGCGAGAGCGTCGACATCATGATTCGCTCGAGCCGCTCGGTCATCAACGACCTGCTGGCCATGGGCGTGGATTTTGAGCGCAGGGCTGACGGCAGCCTCGACTTTACCCGCGAGGGCGCGCATAGCCGTCCGCGCATCGCCTTCCATGCCGACATCACCGGCAAGGAGATCACGACTAAGCTGCTCCAGGCCGTCCGCAAGCTGGACAACGTGCAGATTTTGGAGCACGTGGCCATGACCGACATCCTAACGGGCGAGCGCGATGGCGCCACGGTGTGCACCGGCGTCGTCGCCGTAGCCGTGGACGAGGACAACTCGGTTCGCCCCGCCGACGAGCTGGCAAATGCCGTTGAGGGCGTGCATGCCGGTAAGCCGTTTAAGATCCATGCCCGCCACACGCTGTGGGCGACGGGTGGCATTGGCGGCGTGTACGACCACTCGACCAACTACCCGCAGCTCACGGGCGACGCCTGCTACATCGCTCAGGAGCATGGCATTAAGATGGAGCACCTGGACTACGTGCAGATCCATCCCACGGGTCTGTTCTCGCCGCAGCCGGGTCGCACGTTCCTGATCAGCGAGAGCTGCCGCGGCGAGGGCGCGATTTTGCTCAACGCCGCCGGCGAGCGTTTTACCGACGAGTTGCAGCCGCGCGATGTGGTCGCCGCCGCCATCCGCGAGCAGATGAAGCAGGATGACACCGAGCACGAGTGGCTGAGCTTTGCCCCCGTCGAGCGCGACGTGGTGACCGGGCACTTTGCCAATATCCGCGCGCGCTGCCTGGAGGACGGCCGCGACATCTTGGACGAGCCCATCCCCGTTACGCCCACGCAGCACTACTTTATGGGCGGCGTGTGGGTCGACAAGGACGGTCGCACCTCGATGCCCGAGCTCTACGCCGCCGGCGAGACGGCCTGCAACGGCGTTCACGGCAAGAACCGCCTGGCTTCAAACAGCCTGCTCGAGGCGCTGGTCTGGGGTCGTCGCGCCGCGTGGTATATGCGTACCGGCGAGTCACTGGCCGTGGAGCAGACAGGCGATCCCGCGCTCGATGGCCGTCATCGCGCCCTGGGCGCCGACACCCTGGCAATCGATGATTTGGCCCGTGCCGCCGGCACGCAGGCCGTGGAGGAGTAGACCATGAATCCCATTACCATGAAGCTCGTCGTCGATGATCTGATTCTGCAGGCTCTGCGCGAGGACATTACGTTTGAGGACGTGAGCACGGCGAGCGTGTGTCCCACGGCGCGCCCCGCCACGGTGGAGCTTATCGCCAAGGCCGACGGCATTATCGCCGGCTTGGATGTGTTTGCCCGCACCTTTGAGCTGCTGGATTCGCAGAGCTCGGTGCTGCTCGACGTTGCCGACGGTGACGAGGTGCATGCCGGCGACCACGTGGGTCAGGTGCGCGGCGATGCGCGTGTGCTGCTTTCGGGTGAGCGCGTGGCGCTCAACTACCTGCAGCGCATGAGCGGCATCGCTACCTATACGCACAGCATGGCCGCGGCGCTCGAGGGAACCAAGACCGTGCTCGTCGACACGCGCAAGACCACGCCGGGCATGCGCGTGTTTGAGAAGGCGGCGGTCGAGATTGGCGGCGGCAGCAACCACCGTTATAACCTGTCGACGGCCGTCATGCTCAAGGACAACCACATCGATGCCGCCGGTGGCGTGACGCGCGCGATCGAGATGGCGCGCGCCCATGCATCGTTTACCACGACGGTCGAGATCGAGTGCGAGAACCTGGACATGGTGCGCGAGGCCGTGGAGGCCGGCGCCGACATCATCATGTTCGACAACATGACCCATGACGACATGGCCGCCGCTATTGAACTTATCGCCGGCCGCGCCAAGACCGAGTGCTCGGGCAACGTGGATGCCAGCAATATCCGCGCGCTTGCCGACCTGGGCGTTGACTTTATTAGCTCGGGCGCCCTGACGCACTCCGCGCCGATCCTCGACCTCTCGCTTAAGCACCTGCGTCTGCTGGACGGTAAATAATGAACGCCCGCGAGCGTCGCCGTGCCATCATGGCCGTGCTCGAGGGGGCCAAGGGGCCCGTATCGGGCAGCGCGCTTGCCCGCGAGGTGGGTGTGAGCCGCCAGATCGTGGTGCAGGACATCGCCCTGCTGCGCGCCGATGGGCACGATATCGTGGCGACCAACCGCGGCTACGTGCTGCAGGAGGCCCCCAGCAGCCCCGCCGTGCCTACGCGCTTGGTCAAGGTTCGCCACAGCGTGGAGCAGGCAGGCGATGAGCTCACGAGTATCGTCGACGCCGGCGGCGCCGTGCTCAACGTGATCGTCAATCACCGCGTGTACGGTAAGATCACGGCTGATCTGGACATCCGCAATCGCCGCGATGTCGAGCGCTATCTGCGCGATATCGAGAGCGGCAAGAGCTTTCCGCTGCTAACGGTGACGAGCGGCTATCATTTCCATCGCATTGCCGCGGACGACGAGCAAACCCTCGACGAGATCGAGGCCATGCTCAAAGAGAAGGGCTATCTGGCAGACCTAATGCCCTACGAGGACGATTTGTCCTAGTCGACGCCGCATCTATAAGTTGCGGTGAAATAGTTCCTAAAATCGGCATCCAAGCCATAAAACAGGAACTATTCCACCGCAACTGCCAAGGGTCCCGCTCCAAATTAGCTGCCCACATATGCAAAAGGAGGCCTCCGCGGCGATGCGGAAGCCTCCTTTTTTGTGCACGGTGTACTTTTGAGTGTGCAAGTGGGGGAGTTGTTACTCCTCGACGATCTCGGTGATCGCGCCGGCGGGGCAAGCGTCCTGGCAAGCGCCACAGGCGACGCAGGAGTCCTCGTCGGCGACGGTAGCGACGTCCTGGAGCTCCAGAACGCCAGCGGGGCAGGAGTCGACGCAAACGCCACAAGCGATGCACTCGTCGGCATCAATTACGGGATGAGCCATGGTAGTTTCCTCTCTGTTGACCGACGCTACAGGCGATGCGCGCCGGTTTGATTCGGGCAAAAACATACCACGGGAGCGACCGTTTGCAATACCCTCTGACCGGCATCTTCATACCGTTCGCCGAGTATGCCAAGGTTTACTAAAAAATGCGCAGGTGGGGCCGTTGAGCTGCGCAAATGTTAGCTAAAGGTGACTTGAAATATAGGGCGATTGAGCGTGCTTGCGGAAACCGCATCCCATTATTTTGTCGAAAAACGGGTTGCAGTTTCCGGTTAGGCCCGCTAGCGGAAAATGCGAGCCGGTATCAGCTCTCAAAACGGGATACGGTTTCCGGTTGAGCCTTCAGACGGAAACTGCGACCCGGAATCCACGCTCAAACCGGGATGAGCTTTCCGCAAGACGGCCCCCAGGCACCCCCGGACGCAAACCTCAGCCATCTCTACATAGATCTCAATAGATTTGCCGAGAACTCATTCAGCGCATCTACCTGCGCATTTAAGAACCTAAACTCTCAGCAATAAGAAATCTTATATGAATTGACTTAGATTTTGTATATTCCGGCCCATAAGGGGATACACTACATCCTGAAAGACAAGCCGAAGCGCCGCGCGACAGATCGTCGAGGCGGCGCGAACGCAAAAGAGAGAGGGAATTTCTAATGGGCAAGATTCTTGGTATCGACCTTGGTACTACTAACTCCGCTATGGCCGTCCTCGAGGGCGGTTCTCCGACCATTATCGTGAACGCCGAGGGCGACCGCACCACCCCGTCCGTCGTGGGCTTCCGTGCCGACGGCGACCGCGTCGTTGGTAAGGCCGCTAAGAACCAGGCTGTCACCAACCCCAAGAACACCGTGTTCTCCATCAAGCGCTTCATGGGCCGCAAGTACTCCGAGTGCACCTCCGAGATCAAGACCGTGCCGTATGAGGTCAAGGAGGGCCAGGGTGGCCGTGCCGTCGTCGACATCGAGGGCAAGGATTACACCGCCGAGCAGGTGAGCGCCATGACGCTCGCCAAGATGAAGGCCGACGCCGAGAAGTATCTGGGCGAGACCGTCACCGACGCCGTCATCACCGTCCCGGCCTACTTCAACGACGCCCAGCGTCAGGCCACCAAGGACGCCGGTAAGATCGCCGGCCTGGACGTGAAGCGTATCATCAACGAGCCCACCGCCGCCGCAGTGGCCTATGGCCTGGACAACGAAGCTCCCCAGAAGATTCTGGTCTATGATCTGGGCGGCGGCACCTTTGATGTTTCGATCATCGAGATCGAGGACGGCACCTTTACGGTG
>USHT01000030.1 GCA_900554455.1 uncultured Collinsella sp. | reverse complement strand
AACACGCTGAACACCATTGCATCGTTTACGCGCACCGACCCGCTGCGGGCCCGCGAACTGCTTCGTGAGTTCTCATCGTTCTATCGTGCCACGCTCGACAACTCGGGATCGCTTATTCCGGTCTCGCGCGAGGTCGCACAGACCAAGCGCTACCTTACCTTTGAGAAGGCCCGCTTTGGCGAGGACCGCGTGCTTGCGACGTTCGATGTGTCCGAGGACGTGGAAGATACGCTGGTGCCGGCGTTCGTGATCCAGCCGATTGTCGAGAACGCCGTACGTCATGGTATGGGCGATGACGACGCCCTGAGGATCGACGTGACCGTTCACCAAGACGGCGAGGATGCAATCTTGATTGCCGTGGCCGATAATGGCGTGGGCATGGATGAGGGTACCGCCGCCAGACTGTTTGACGAGCGTTCTGCCCGTCCCGACGCCAGCTCTCCCCAGGGTGGCGGCGCCGGTGTGGCCATGCACAATATTTCGGAGCGCATCCATCGCTTTTATGGGCCGCACTCCTATACGCGTGTCGAATCGGCGCCGGGCAAGGGCACCAAAGTGCTCCTTCATCTTGATTTGTCAGAGAGCATCTTTGACATTCAAGAGTAAAATAAAAGACTACGGGCTCAACGTCATGCGACGGATGCCCGGCGTAGTTAGTTGACGAAAGGTTTTATCCCTATGCTGCGTGCGATGATTGTGGATGATGAGGCGCCGGCTCGCTCGGAGCTTCGCTTCCTGCTCGAGCAAACGGGCAAGATCGGCACGATCACGGAGGCGTCGAGCGTCCGCTCCGCCATCGAGATGCTTATGGAAAGTCGCGTGGATGTCGTGTTTCTCGATATCTCGATGCCCGGTGCCTCGGGCCTGCAACTTGCCGAGGCGCTGCATAAGCTCAAAAATCCGCCGGCGATCGTGTTTGTGACTGCGTATAGTGACCATGCGGTCGAGGCATTCGACGTGGATGCCGTCGATTATCTGATGAAGCCGGTCGAAGAAGCTCGCTTGGATCGCGCGATCGAGAAGGTCATGCAACGCGCCAAGCCGGTTACGGACAGCAAGGTGACCATCGAGCGTATCCCGGTGGAAAAGGGCGGCCGCAAGGTGCTCATTCCCGTGGACGACATTCGCTTTATCATGGCTAAGGACGATTACTCCTGCATCTATACCGTCGATGATCGCTTTTTGTCGACGACCTCGCTGGCGCAGTTTGAGGCCAAGCTCTGCGACTTTGGCTTCTTCCGTGTTCACCGTCGCTATATCGTCAACTTGGCGTGCGTCACGGACGTCGAGACGGTGCCCTCGGGTGCCATCCAGCTGGGCATTACGGGCGTCGACGAACGCGTGCCGGTTTCGCGCCGCCGCGTCGTGCCGCTCAAGAAGGCTCTGAGTCTCTAGCACACTGGCCCCGCAGCCCTGTAGACCCATCGTCTGCGGAGCCGTGGGGCCTTTTTGTATGTATCTGCCGAATCGTTTTTTTTGCGGAAGGGATCCCATGAACAGTGCAAGCGCCAAGCGCATCGACATCATCTCGGACACCCACGGCTATTTATCGCCTGCGCTCCTGGACGAGCTTGAGGGCGCGGATCTGATTATCCACGCCGGCGACCTCACGTCAGAGATGGACTACGAGCACCTATGCACCATCGCCCCCGTGCGGGCCGTACTGGGCAACAACGATTACTACCGCGACTACGGCCCCGATGTAGACCGTCTTGCACTCTTTACCTACGAAGGCCTCAAATTCGCCGTAGCTCACTACCGCGAAGACCTTCCGGTGGGATCCGTAGACGTAGCCATCAACGGCCACACCCACGTAACCAAAGAAGCCCAAGTGGGCCGTTGCTTAGTCCTCAACCCGGGCAGCGCCAGCTACCCCAGAGGCACCCGAGGCCCCACCATGGCCAGAATGCTAGTAAAAGACGGCAAGATCATAAGCACCAAATTTATTGATCTAGAGTAACCACAACAAAAACGGGGGATGCAAATGCGTCCCCCGTTTCCATTTGAGCCAAAGGCAGAGCTTCAACAAAAACAATCAGACCAACCCCGCCGAGGAGCACGCGGGCTAGCCGCGCAGCGGCGCACGCCCGCAAAACTGGTTGAATAATGTGACGGCAGGGAGGGCTTCCGGGGCTGAGGGCGGGGGTTAAGTTTGTCGCGAGTTCCGCACGCAAAGGAAAGCACTTAATGTGCTTTCCGTCTTGCGCAGGACTGTAGAGCAGCAAACTTAAACAGCGGGCCGCCCGGGCCGGGAATCCGCCCCCGCGCACAGGAGGGGATTCCTTTTGTGTAGGCTTTGCGGAAATATGGCTATTTTGGGATACGCCCGGCGGCGTGGTCTGTTGACGGCACAGCTAACGCCACGTATCCTATCGAACTGCGTGTTTCGTAGGGGGATGCTGACCCCTCGATTCAAGCCGTTGCACTTTACAGAAAGCTGGAATCATTCGAGAAGGAGTACGCTTTGCCTACTATTAACCAGCTGGTTCGCCAGGGCCGTCGTTCCGTGCCCAAGAAGTCCAAGAACGCTGCTCTGCAGCACAACTCCCAGAAGCGCGGCGTGTGCACCCGCGTCTTCACCACGAGCCCCAAGAAGCCGAACTCGGCTCTTCGTAAGGTTGCCCGTGTTCGCCTCGTCAACGGCATCGAAGTTACTGCTTACATCCCGGGTGAGGGCCACAACCTGCAGGAGCACAGCGTTGTTCTGATCCGCGGCGGTCGTGTCAAGGATCTGCCCGGCGTCCGTTACCACATCATCCGTGGTACTCTGGATACCCAGGGTGTTGCGAACCGTAATCAGGCCCGCAGCAAATACGGTGCTAAGCGCCCCAAGGCTAAATAAGCCAGATAACGTTTTGATACTTTCGCCGTGTGCCGCCTAAGCGCCGCACGGTAGACACTTAAGGAGATTTCACATGCCGCGTCGTGCAGCAGCTAATCGTCGTGAGGTTCAGCCTGACGCCGTTTACAACAACCGCCTGGTGACTCAGCTCATCAACAAGGTCCTTCTTGACGGCAAGAAGGCCACCGCTGAGCGCATCGTTTACACCGCTTTCGAGATCGTTGCCGAGAAGTCCGAGGGTGGCGACGCTCTCGCTACCTTCAAGAAGGCTATGGACAACGTCAAGCCCACGCTCGAGGTTAAGCCCAAGCGTGTCGGTGGCGCTACCTATCAGGTCCCGATGGAGGTCAACTCCCGTCGTTCCACCGCTCTGGGCATCCGCTGGATCGTCAACTTCTCCCGCGCTCGCAAGGAGAAGACCATGGCCGAGCGTCTCGCCAACGAGATCCTCGACGCTTCCAACGGCCTGGGCGCTTCCGTCAAGAAGCGTGAGGACGTCTTCAAGATGGCCGAGGCCAACCGCGCGTTCTCTCACTATCGTTGGTAAGTTAAGGTAAGGAACTAACATGGCTAAGCCTAAGTACAAGCTTTCCGATACCCGTAACATCGGCATCATGGCCCACATCGATGCCGGTAAGACCACCACGACCGAGCGTATTCTTTACTACACCGGTAAGACCCACAAGATCGGTGAGGTCCATGAGGGCGCTGCCACCATGGACTGGATGGTTCAGGAGCAGGAGCGCGGCGTAACCATTACCTCCGCTGCTACCACGTGCTTCTGGAACAAGGACGGTAAGGACTACCGCATCCAGATCATCGACACCCCGGGCCACGTTGACTTCACCGCCGAGGTCGAGCGCTGCCTGCGCGTCCTCGATGGCGCTGTCGCCGTCTTCGACGCCGTTGCCGGCGTTCAGCCCCAGTCTGAGACCGTTTGGCGTCAGGCTTCTACCTTCAACGTCCCCCGCATCGCCTTCATCAACAAGTATGACCGCGTGGGCGCTGACTTCTTCAACGCTATCGAGACCATGAAGGATCGTCTCGACGCCAACGCTGTGGCCGCTCAGGTCCCGATGGGCGCCGAGGACAACTTCTGGGGCGTCATCGACCTCGTCACCATGACCGCATGGGACTTCAAGGCCGACGACAAGGGCATGACCTACCCCGAGCCGATGGACGAGATCCCGGCTGAGTTCGCCGACATCGCTGCCACCAAGCGCGAGGAGCTCCTCGACGCTGCTGCCAGCTTTGACGACGAGCTCATGGAGAAGATCCTCATGGAGGAGGACTTCACCGTCGAGGAGCTCAAGGCTGCTCTGCGCAAGGGCGTTCTGGCCAACGAGCTCAACCTCGTCTTCGTGGGTTCCGCCTACAAGAACAAGGGTGTTCAGGAGCTGCTCGACGCTGTCGTCGACTACCTGCCCAGCCCGCTTGACGTTGAGGCCGTCACCGGTACCGATCCGGACACCGGCGAGGAGATCCAGCGTCATCCTTCCTTCGACGAGCCCTTCTCCGGCCTGGTCTTCAAGATCATGACCGACCCGTTCGTCGGTAAGCTCACCTACGTCCGCGTTTACTCCGGCCGTGCCGAGTCCGGCTCCTACGTGGTCAACGCCTCCAACGGTCAGCGCGAGCGCCTCGGCCGCATCCTCGAGATGAACGCTGCCGAGCGTATCGACCGTGACGACGCTGCCGCCGGCGACATCGTCGCTTGCGTCGGTTTCAAGAACTCCACCACCGGTGACACCCTGTGTGATGAGAAGCACCCCATCATTCTGGAGTCCATGAAGTTCCCCGAGCCCGTTATCCGCGTTGCCATCGAGCCCAAGACCAAGGCCGGCAACGAGAAGATGGCCCTGGCTCTGACCAAGCTCGCTGAGGAGGACCCGACCTTCCAGGTGTCCACCAACCACGAGACCGGCCAGACCATCATCGCCGGCATGGGCGAGCTGCACCTCGAGATCATCGTCGACCGTCTGCTCCGCGAGTTCAAGGTTGACGCTAACGTTGGTAAGCCCCAGGTTGCCTACCGCGAGACCGCTGGTCACGACGTCGAGAAGGCTGAGGGCAAGTTCGTCCGTCAGTCCGGCGGTCGCGGTCAGTACGGCCACGCTGTCATCAAGCTCGAGAAGATGGAGGAGGGCTTCGGCTACGAGTTCGTCAACGCTATCGTCGGCGGCGTCGTGCCCAAGGAGTACATCCCGTCCATCGACAAGGGCATCCAGGAGGCCCTGAACACCGGTGTTATCGCCGGCTTCCCGGTCCTCGACGTTAAGGTCACCCTGTTCGACGGTTCTTACCACGAGGTCGACTCCTCCGAGGCCGCCTTCAAGATCGCCGGTTCCATGGCTATCAAGGACGCCCTCAAGAAGTCCGATCCGCAGCTGCTCGAGCCGATCATGGCTGTCGAGGTCGAGACCCCCGAGCAGTACATGGGCGACGTTATGGGCAACCTCTCCGGTCGCCGCGGCAAGATCGAGGGCATGGAGGATCGCAAGAACAGCAAGCTCATCCGTGCCAAGGTGCCGCTGGGCGAGATGTTCGGTTACGCTACCGACCTTCGCTCCCAGACCCAGGGCCGTGCATCCTACACGATGCAGTTCGACTCTTATGAGCCCGCGCCCAAGTCCATTGTGGACGAGGTCATGAGCAAGAACGCCTAAGTTCGAGCTCCCTGTTACGTAATCCGCGAGAACATCTCTCGCACTCTTTGGAGGTTTAAGTTGGCTACCCAGAAGATCCGCATTCGCCTCAAGGGCTATGATCACGAGGTCGTCGATCAGTCCGCGAAGCTCATCGTTGAGACCGCTCAGAAGACCGGCGCTCGCGTTTCCGGTCCTGTCCCCCTGCCCACCGAGCGCAACCTGTACACGGTTATCCGCTCGCCGCACGTGAACAAGGACTCCCGTGAGCAGTTCGAGATGCGCACCCACAAGCGCCTCATCGACATCCTCGACCCCACCTCGGGCACCGTTGATTCGCTCATGCGTCTCGACCTCCCCGCTGGCGTCGACATCGACATCAAGCTCTAAGCGATATCGCTCATAGCTTAAAGGGCCCCGCTGCCATTACGGTAGCGGGGCTCTTTTGTTTTGAATGGTGACCTTGGGGGTCCGGATAATGCGGCCGAATGGGTGGCTATGGCGTCTTATTTACCCATGGGGCGCAGCGATGCCTCCTCAAAATGGAAGGATCGCAAGTCGTCTTCTGTCTCGATGCACGCGCGACCAAAGTCATCGACCGTTTGAAAGATGCCACGCGCCAGCTCGTCCCCAGCGGGGGAACGGGCGAAAACGTGATCCCCAATCCAATTGAGATGACCGATATATTCGCCGTGGACGGGCGCGAGCGGTCCGGCGTCTTCTTCCATGGCGTTGAGACGCTCTGCCCATGTGTCTACAGCGTTCACGACCGCGTGATAGACCTCCTTGAGTAGCACATCGATGGCGGGAACATTCTCGTTGAGGTCCGAGAGACCGATTGCCGGCAGGCCGCCATCGGGAACCTCCGAAGGCACATAGTTCACATTGACGCCAATGCCGCAGACGGCGAAAGGTTTGCCTTCGTTATCGCGTGCGGCCTCGACCAGAATGCCGCCGAGCTTGCGTCCTCGCGCGACGAGGTCGTTGGGCCATTTGAGGCCAATCTCGTTAGCAAGACCTTGCGCCTCGAGCGCCTTGAGCACCGCTAGGCCGCTGACGGCGGCAAGACCAGAGTACTTTGCAGGATTAACGCATGGACGCAGGACAATCGAAAGCAATAAGTTGCCGGCGGTTGAATCCCACTTGTGGCCGCGCCGGCCGCGTCCTGCTGTCTGAGCCCGGGCGGCAAGTCCTGTGCCGTGCGGCGCTCCTTGTTTTCCTGCTTCGAGCAGGTCATCGTTGGTCGATCCGGTTACGTCGACTATCGTTAATTGGGCATCCATAGCGGCTGCTACCTCCTTAATGAATAAGTGAATAACGCAATGGTGTCGAGAGACAGACACAATGTGAAGCCTTTGTCGCATTTGGACAATTTAATGTTAACACGTCAACAACGACTGAAATGCGCTATCCTCTCTTGGTCGATGTAAACACGTCAACAACTCAAAGGAGGTTAGTGATGGGTTTCACGATTCTTGGAACAGGCTCGGCGCTTCCTGCGCGCAGCGTTTCCAATGACAAGCTGTCCGAGTTCCTCGATACCTCGGATGAGTGGATTTTTACCCGCACCGGTATCAAGAGCCGCCACGTCTGCACCACTGAGTCACTCGACGACCTTGCCGTAGCGGCGAGCGAGCGGGCGCTTCAGGTATCCGGTATCGACGCGAGACAGCTGGATCTTATCGTCTGTTCGACGACGACGGGCGATCACCTCGTTCCTGCCGAAGCGTGCGCCGTTGCTGAGCGACTAGGCGCGACGTGCCCTGCCTTCGATGTCTCGGCGGCTTGTGCCGGCTTCGTATTTGCGCTCGATGTCGCCGAGGGCTATATCGCCCGCGGTCGCGCCGAGCGCGTGCTTGTCGTTGCTGCCGAGCAGATGACGCGCGCGCTCGACTGGACCGACCGTGCCACCTGCGTGCTCTTTGGCGATGGGGCAGGCGCCGCAGTGATTGAGGCTGGGGGAGACAGTCCCCTTGCCGTTGAGCTTTCGACGGCGCCCGACGTCGAGACGTTGCGCGTTCCCGGTCTGGTCGGTACCTCGCCGTTTAAGGCTTCCGCAGATAGCGCGAGCGTGCTGTCCATGAATGGCCGCCGCGTGTTCAAGTTCGGCGTCAACGCCATCTGCGACACGGTCCATAAGCTTGCGATCGATGCGGGCATTTTGGTCGAAGACATCGATCATTTTGTATTCCATCAGGCTAACGAACGAATCCTGAGCCAGGCGGTCAAGCGCCTGGGCGTGCCGGACGAGCGCGTGGTTCGCACGTTGCGCGAGACCGGCAACATTTCGAGCGCATGCATTCCGCTTGCCCTCGACCGGCTGGCACGCACCGATGCACTGAATGCGGGCGACACCATCGCCTTGGTTGGATTTGGCGCCGGTCTGGATATAGGTGGCTATCTGCTTCGTTGGAAGTAGTCGCACATAGGAAATAAAAACGCCCTAGGGCACAACCAAAGGAGAACTACCATGGCAGATCAGAAGACCTTCGAGCGCGTTTGCGACGTTATCCGCGAGACCGCTGGCCTTGACGACGTCGAGATGAAGTCCGAGTCCACGCTCGAGGAGATTGGTCTCGACAGTCTGGGCACCGTCGAGATCCTCGTCGCCGTCGAGGACGAGTTTGGCATCCAGCTCGATACCGAGGAGAACCCCAAGACGGTCGGCGAGTTCGCCGATACGGTCGAGGCGGCATTGGAGAAGTAGAGATGCTCAAGACTCCTCTCTGCGATCTGCTCGGCATCGAAAAGCCCGTGTTCCAGGGCGGTATGGCCTGGATTGCCGACGCCTCATTGGCGTCCGCAGTATCCGAGGCGGGCGGCTTGGGGATTATCGCGGCCATGAACGCCGACGCCAACTGGCTGCGCGACCAGATTCACGAGCTGCGCGCCAGGACGGATAAGCCCTTTTGCGTGAACGTCATGCTCATGAGCCCGTTTGCCGACGAGGTTGCACAGGTCGTGATTGACGAGCGAGTGCCGGTCGTCGTGACGGGCGCCGGCAATCCCGCCAAGTACATGAAGGCGTGGAACGAGGCGGGCATCAAGGTCATCCCGGTCGTTGCCTCGGTGGCGCTGGCGCGCCTCGTGGCACGTCGTGGAGCCACGGCGGTTGTTGCCGAGGGTACCGAATCGGGCGGCCATATTGGCGAGACCTCGACGATGGCACTTGTCCCGCAGGTCGTCGATGCCGTCCATGTGCCTGTCATTGCTGCGGGCGGCATCGCCGATGGGCGCGGGTTGGCTGCAGCGCTGGCATTGGGGGCGTGCGGTGTGCAGGTCGGTACCTGTCTGCTGGCGAGCACCGAGTGCCCCATCCATGAAAACTATAAAGCCGCCCTGTTAAAAGCCCGCGACAGTGATACCATCGTGACCGGGCGCATCGGCGGCACCCCTGTACGTGTACTGAAAAACCGCATGAGCCGCGAGTATGTCCGCCAGGAAAAGGCCGGGGCTGATAAAATGGCGCTGGAACGCTTTACTTTAGGCAGTCTGCGCAAGGCTGTGTTTGACGGCGACACCGAGAGTGGCAGCCTGATGGCCGGACAGGCCGCAGGGCTGCTGCACGAAGTCCGCCCGGTGGAAGAAATTTTTGCCGCGATGGTAAGCGAAGCCAAAGACTGCATCGCCGGGGTGTACAAGGAGATCACCTTATGAAACTAGCATTTTTATACGCCGGGCAGGGCAGCCAGCACGTCGGCATGGGCCAGGATCTTTACGAGACTTTCCCGGCTTTCCGCGCCGCTTTTGACGAAGCCGACGCGGCGGTGGATTTTGATTTG
>USHT01000029.1 GCA_900554455.1 uncultured Collinsella sp. | reverse complement strand
TTTCCCTGTGGAACGCATTCGAATCGGGCGACACCCGCCGCGACGCGACGATCATCTACCCCGGGCAGACGATCCGCTTCATGGGCCGGGACATCGTATTCGGCAGCAGCTCCTATTCGATCTCCTCGGATACGGGCATGTCGTTCCGCAAATTCCTCTCCCCGTGGGAAGAGGCCGACTGCAAAGGCAAGGAGGTGAATTCCAACGGCGACAACGCCAGCAACACGCTCGGCACCTGCCTCATCCGCTTCGCCGACGTCCTGCTGATGAAAGCCGAGGCGCTGATCTGGAAGAACGGCGAAGGCGACGCCGAAGCCAAACAACTGCTCAACCGCATCCGCAAACGCGCCCGTCTCCCGGAGAACAGCCCGGCGACCAAAGCCGAGCTCAAGAACCAGCGCCGCTGCGAACTGGCGTTCGAGTTCATGCCGAGCCGCCATCTGGACATGGTTCGCTGGGGCGACGCCAAGGAGACCTACGCCAAACCCACGCAGCGCGTGAACTCGCACTGGGATTACGACCTGCAGCAGGTGGTCATCGACGCGCCGAGCAACTATGACAACGGGCGCACGTTCGATCCCGTCATCAACCAGGTTTTCCCGATCCCCGTAACGGCATTCAACGGCACGGTGAACCTGACCCAGAACCAAGGTTATTAGTAAACAACCAAGATCATTACCGAATATGAAACTGCTGAAACATATCATCCGTGCAGGTGCCTTATGCGGCCTGCTCCTTACGACGGCTGCGGCGAAGGCGCAAACCGTACAACTGAAAGTACTGGACTGGAACGTGCTGTCGTTCGAAATGACGGACAAGTCCAACCAGATCGACTTCATCGTCGACGAGTACGTCGACCTGATCAAGGCCCAGAATCCCGATATCGTCTGCATCAACGAGCTCGAGACCGGCACCAGCCGTATGGGCAAGGCGCTCCAGTTCATCGAGCGATCGATCGAGTGGCCATGCATTGTCGCGCCACTCAACACCAACTAAAATGGCACGCTCGGGCTCGGGTGCCGTGGGAACAAGGGGGAAACGGGCCATTAGGCAGCCTCAATACGATGAAGGATATCCTCAACGAACTCATCGATCGTACATTCATCCATGTCAAACCACAAGATACGGTCATCGCGCTTAAACCACGAAAGCTGACGTTTGGCATAGCGACGCGAACGCATCTTGATGAGTTCGCGAGCCTCATCCATAGAAATCACGCCATTGAAAGCATCGATGATCTCTTTATAGCCAATTGCCTGCATCGAAGTCAGGGCATCTCCCAGCCCCTGGTCCATAAGACCGCGAACCTCATCAACAAGACCCTGTTCAAACATCAGATCGACACGCAGGTTAATGCGCTCGTAGAGCACCTCACGATTACGCGTCAGACCAAACCATAGGGCATGATAATGCTCGCGCGGAACACTAAACTGACTTTTTTGCTTTGCATAGGAGATACCATCATCATGCATCTCGAGCGCACGAATCACACGGCGCACGTTATGGGGATGAATAACAGCAGCCGATTCTGGATCGCGCTCGGCAAGCAGAGCATGCAGTTCTTCCTCGCCAATACGCTCGGCAAGCTCCTGATAGCCCGCACGGCGATCGTCCTCAAGTTCACCCGAGGGAAAGTCCATCTCATCAAGGGCGGCCTTGAGATACAGCCCCGTACCTCCGCAAAAAACCGGCAGGCAACCCGAACCAAGGAGACGTTCAACATGTGCGCGAGCGTCAGCCTGATAAAGCGCCGCAGAGTACGCCACACCCGGCTCTACAATGTCGACGAGACGCAGCGGCGCCGTACACTCATTGGGCGCCATCTTTGCGGTACCGATGTCCATGCCGCGATAGATTTGCATCGCATCACACGACAGCACTTCGGACGAAAGACGAGCGGCCAAACGGTCGGCAACATCACTCTTACCTACCGCCGTCGGACCAACGATCGCAACGGCGGAAAGACCTGCCCCGGGAGAAATCATTAGCGCGGCTCACCCACAACGGAGCCTGACAAATACCACGTCTTAGCAACGTCGACGTCAACATCAACGATCTTACCGACAAGCTGGTCGATGCTATATCCCTCGGGAATGGGCGCATGAACGGTCTGATTCTTGGGGCTCTTGCCCAGCAGCACCGCATCGTTCTTTTTACTCGTACCTTCAATGAGCGCCGGCACCACAGTATGAAGCTCACCCTGGTTATACTCGTGTGCCGTGGTCTCGATAACCTTAACCAGGCGGTTGAAACGCTCGAGAATAACCTCATGCGGCGTAGGATCTTCAATCTCTGCAGCCGGGGTACCGGCGCGCTTGGAATAGATGAAGGTATAGGCCTGAGCATAGCGGACCGTCTCGGCAAGTGAGAGCGTCTGCTCAAAGTCTTCTTCAGTCTCGCCCGGGAAGCCAACGATAATGTCGGTCGAGAGCGCGATATCGGGCATGCGATTGCGAATGCGATCGACCAGGCCCAGATAGTCCTCGCGTGTATAACGGCGATTCATCTCTTTGAGGATCCGCGTCGAACCTGACTGGACGGCCAAGTGAAGCTGCGGCATGACGGCGGGCGTCTCGGCCATAGCGTCGATGGTCTCGGGCAGCAGATCCTTAGGATGAGAAGAGGTAAAGAAGATGCGCTCGACGCCCGTATCGCCCACCGCGCGCAGCAAATCGGCAAAACGTGGCTTGCCAAACAGATCGCGACCATATGAGTTAACGTTTTGGCCCAGCAGCGTAATCTCACGCACGCCCTGGCGCACCAAACCGGTCACCTCGTCGACAATTTCCTCGAAGGGGCGGCTCTTTTCGCGACCGCGCACGTACGGCACGATGCAATAGGTGCAGAAATTATTGCAGCCCGTCATAATGGGCACCCAGGCGTGATACTGGGTCTCGCGATGCCACGGCATGCTCATGGCATCCGTATCCTCATGCTCATTGGTGCGGATATGACGCTTGCCATCAAGGAACGCCTCGGCAATGAGCTCGGCCACATGTGCGATGGAATGCGTACCAAAGATGACATTGACGTTATCGACGTTGGTGAGCAGTCCCTCGCCATCACGCTGCGCGATGCAGCCGCCCACGGCAACCACACGCTTGCCCGAAGGCGAAGGCGGCAGGCTTTTGCAGGAATTGCACTGACCGTACAGGCGAGTATCGGCGGCCTCGCGCACGCAGCATGTCATGAAGACAACGATATCGGCATGCTCAAGATCGAGCGCCATGAGGCAACCATACGAATCGAGCAGACCGCTCACGCGCTCAGAGTCGTGCTGATTCATCTGGCAGCCAAAGGTGCGGATAAAGTAGGTTTTACCGGCAAGAATATCGCGTACGGAACGCTGATCCATGTGCATAAGTCCTAACGTTGGGGAGCGAAACGAGGCTAGCAGAAGCTATGCCACAGGCTTAACATCATCCATGACGACGTTATCCATAGCAGCTCGATTGATCTGGTGAACGTAGATAGAAAGGCGGATGGCCGTGCGCGACTCCCCGTTAATGAGAATGTCGGAGAACACGGGCGCGCAGGAAATATCAAAACCGGTTGGGATCAAAAAACCGCGCGCGATGGCAACGGCCTTAATGGCCTGGTTGACAGCACCGGCGCCGACACACTGGATGTTGACGGGTACACCATCCTTGACCATGCCGGCGATGGCGCCGGCAACGGACGCGGGCGATGATTTGCTTGATACCTTCAGGCAATCCATGAAGAAACTCCTGCGTTTAAAAGTACGTTTTAACTGCAATAACTGTATCGTACCGAGCGGACTCGGTAAAGGCACTATTCCTCTTTGGCAAGATCGAAGGTCACAGTGATTCGATCACGCGAAACACGAATCTTTGGGTCGCCGCAAAGGTTGAGATAGTACCGGGCGGCAAGGTCATTAAAGTCGCGCTCCACAGCACGCGAAAACTGTGCCATGTCATCCTTGGCAATACGTAGCCCGCGACGATCCTTCGCGAGATCGACAGGAGCCGGCGCATGCGAGGACGAATCACGCTCGCGCAGCAGACGCGCAGTCACACCGCGAACGGGCTTAATCTGCCCTGCCAAAATGCGATGTGCCGTGCGCTCGGACATCCCAAGACCCAAACCCGAGCAGATACGGATAAAGTCCTCGGCATCAGAGGCAAGGCCTAAACGATCGACAACCGGAAGCTCACTCTCGTCATCAATGAACAGGAGACGCGACGTATCGAGCCGACTTGACGCCTGAGCATAAAGGGTCGCGGCAATCTCAGACGGAGAACCAAGATAGACATCGCAACCACGCAACTCCTCGAGCGCAAACTCACAAGCAGCGCGAATAATATTATGCGGGCCGCGAGCACAGACATAACGTCCGTCCTCATCCTTGACGGCCTGGGGCCAGCTGGACTGATCGGCACGCTCACTGAGGCGGTCGGCTGCAACGCTCACCTTAAAGGCTGAACCAAGATCGACGCCGGACGTGACCACACGGGCCTCGTCGGTGTTCTGCTTGATCGAAAACAATGCCATGCCACGACCGTGAACGCCCCAACGGTCCATCTTCATGCTCTCGAGCTTGGAGGTAACGCGGGCATCGAAGATTCGCTCTTGCATATCCTGCGGAACGCCCGAACCGTTATCCAGAAAGACAAGCGTGCGGATGCCATCTTCCTTGGTCGTGGCGAGATAGACCTTGTCGGCGCCGGCATCGCGAGCATTACGGAGCATTTCGATGACGATATCCTCGACATGCTGAATGTCGTGCTTTGCCTGGCGCCGCTCGGCCTCCGAAACGCGGAGGCGGACATACCCTTCGCCAAGGTTCTCCTCGACGCGAAGGTTGCCTTCCCCCGACATCGACGCGATAAATGAGATGAGCTCGTTCGCGTCGCTCATGTTATTTAGCGATATCGACAGCGCGGCTCTCGCGAATCACGACGACGCGCACCTGACCGGGATACTCCATCTCTTCCTCGATCTGATGGGCGATATCGTGAGCCAGGACCGTGGACTGGGCATCGGAGATCTTGTCCGGCTGAACCATGACGTGGACCTCGCGACCAGCCTGCATGGCATAGGTACGCTCGACGCCGTCATGGGAGTTGGCGATCTCCTCGAGCTTCTCAAGGCGCTTGATGTAGTTCTCGGCAGACTCGCGACGGGCACCGGGGCGAGAGGCGGAGACAGCATCGGCGGCCTGCACCAGGACATCGAGCACCGTGTTGGGGTCGACATCGGCATGGTGAGCCTCGATAGCGTGGACGATAACGGGCTTCTCGCCATAACGGCGGGCAAGCTCGGCGCCGATGACGGCATGCGGGCCCTCGACGTCGTGGTCGATTGCCTTGCCCAGGTCGTGCAGCAGGCCGGCGCGCTTGGCGGTCACAACGTCCAGGCCAAGCTCGGAAGCCATCACGCCGCACAGATCAGAGACCTCGAGGGAGTGCTGAAGCACGTTCTGACCAAACGAGGTACGGTAGCGCAGGGCACCAAGGGTCTTGACGATCTCGGGGTGCAGGTCGTGGATACCGGTATCGAAGGCAGCCTGCTCGCCAGCCTCGCGCACGCGCTGCTGAACCAGGTCGGCAGCCTTGTGATACATCTCCTCGATGCGGGCAGGGTGAATGCGGCCGTCGGCGATGAGGTTCTCGAGGGCAACACGGGCGGTCTCACGACGGACCGGGTCGAAGCTCGAAAGAACGACGGTCTCGGGCGTGTCGTCGATAACGAGGTTGACGCCGGAAACCTGCTCGAAGGTCCGGATGTTGCGACCCTCGCGACCGATGATACGGCCCTTGAGGTCATCAGAGGGAATGTGCACGGAGGTAACGGTGACCTCGGCAGTGTGGTCGGCAGCGCAGCGCTGAATCGCCAGGGACAGAATCTCCTGGGCGGTCTTGTGGCACTCGGCGCGAACCTGCTGCTCGGACTCGCGAATGATCGTGGCGGCCTCGTGGGTGACCTCGCCGCGAACCTTATCGAGAAGCTCCTTGTGGGCGTCCTCGCGGGTAAGGTCGGCGATTCGCTCGAGCTCGGAGGTCTGCTTTGCGCAGAGTTCCTCGAGCTCACGGGAGCGCTTCTCGACCTGACCGGCCTGGCTGGACAGCTGATGCTCGCGCTTGTCGAGAGCGTCGTTGCGGCGATCGAGGGATTCCTCGCGCTGCATCACGCGGTTCTCGAGCGTACGAATCTCGCTCTTACGCTGCTTGTCCTCGGCCTCGGCGGCCTGCTTGTTCTTGATGATCTCCTCTTTAGCCTCGAGCAGAGCCTCTTTTTTGAGGGTCTCGGCCTGACGCTTTGCATCACCGATCAGGGACTCAGCCTGTGCATGTGCCGACTGGATCTTTTCGTCGGCCTCGTGAAGACTACCCTGCTTGGCGGTGCGCATGAAGGCAATGGCGGCGATGGCACCCAAAACGATGCCAACGAGCGCTGCGATGATAGGCATGCTCACTCCTTTTTATGGATTCGTTACACAACAAAGCGAACCGTCCTTACGAACGGCTCGCGACATTTGAGTAATATGGGCGCAGCTTATGCGGGTCGGATACAGATAAACATATAAACAAACTCATCACAGATGAGCACATATCACAAAGCAAATGACAGTGTTTATCGTACGTTGAACCACAACAACTGTCAAATAAATGGCCCCGGCACGGCGGCTAAAACGCGGTGAACGGCAGGGCCACAAAACGCATACGCCTAAACCGAACATTCCTCGTGTTCAAAATCGAGACGTGCCTTAACGGCATCGGCGGCGATGTGATACGAGAAGCCTTTGCCCATCAAAAACCGAACCAGTTTTTCGAATCCGCGCGTCTCTGGAACACGCCGCTTGGCGAGCAGGGCTGACGCACGCGCCAAATCGTCTTCGACGGCAAAATAATCCTCAGGATAACCGGGAATGTCATCGAGCACGACATGACGGCGCTTGAGCTCGGTCTCGATTTTGCGCTGTCCCCAACCGCGCCGCTTGCGCTCCTCGATAAAGTACGAGCAAAAGCGGTTCTCGTCTAAAAAGTGATACTCGGTAGCGCGCTCGACGGCGAAATCGATCGCAGGCTGGTGAAAGCCGTAGCGAGCCAGCTTGTCACGGACCTCGCCCGTCGCATGGTCGCGGCGCGATAACATCTCGGTCACCATGGTAAGTGCACATTTACGCTCGATGAGCTGCACCGCCTCACGAAAGTTGTCCCAATCGCAGGGAAGATCGGGGCGGTTTTTGACATACAGCCGCGCGACCCGCACGGGAATCCAAATGGACCGCTCAAAACCGCCCTCAAGCTCACAATCGATATGTGCGCAAGGCTTTTTGGACGCATACCCGCTCGAGAACGAGGAGGCCGCCTTCTTATCGGGATAGACGACCGTGGCCTCGGTCACCGTATACGACATGAGCGTAACCGCTACTCGTCGTCATCATCGAGCATGGCGGAACCATCGATAGCGTAAAGCTCGTCAAACTCCTCAGGCGCAGGCTGATCGGTCAGCTCGACCTCGGACGGAGCATCGTCATCAAACTCAAGCCCGCAGGCAAGGCGGACCTTATGCTCAATCTCGTCGGCGCAATCGGGGTGTTCGCGCAGGAACGCCTTGGCGGCCTCGCGACCGTTGCCGAGCTTGTCCTCGCCATAGGCAAACCAAGAGCCCATCTTCTTGCAGATGCCACACTCAACAGCCATGTCCAGAATCGAGCCCTCCTTAGAGATGCCCGTACCGTACATGATGTCGAACTCAGCAGAACGGAACGGAGCTGCCACCTTGTTCTTAACGACCTTAGCGCGCACGCGGTTACCGATAACCTCGTCCTTAAGCTTAATGCTGTCGATACGGCGAATGTCGATACGAACCGAAGAGAAGAACTTAAGGGCGCGGCCGCCCGTCGTGGTCTCGGGGTTGCCGAACATGACGCCGATCTTCTCACGCAGCTGGTTAATGAAGATGCACGTCGTGTTAGACTTGGACAGCGAGCCGGCGAGCTTGCGGAGCGCCTGGCTCATCAGGCGAGCCTGAAGACCGACCGTAGTGTCGCCGATTTCTCCCTCGATCTCGGCACGCGGGGTCAGCGCAGCGACGGAGTCAACGACGATGGCATCGATGGCGCCGGAACGCACAAGCATGTCAACGATCTCGAGCGCCTGCTCACCCGTATCGGGCTGGGAAATGAGCACCTCGTCGATATCCACGCCGATGCGCGCGGCATACGTGGGATCAAGCGCGTGCTCGGCATCGATAAATGCCACAACGCCACCCATTGCCTGGGCCTCGGCCAGGATCTCGAGCGAAAGCGTCGTCTTACCGGAGGACTCGGGACCGTAGATCTCGACGATTCGGCCGCGCGGCACACCGCCGATACCCAGAGCGGCATCAAGTGCCAGAGCGCCCGTGGGAATAGCCTCGACCTCGAGCTCGGGACCACCGTCGCCGTACCTCATGATGGAACCCTGGCCGAATTTCTTCTCGATCTCGGCCTTGGTGGTGGCGATCATCTCATCGCGCTCTTTACCCGTCGTGCGAGCATGAACGGTACGTACGGGACCTGAATTCTTGGCCATGAATAGCCCTCCTCTTAACAACCTGCATCGATAATAAACGAACGGCTGTTCGTGGTCAACCGTTCAGATAAATCATATGCAGCCGACCTTTCCAAAACCCAACCAAACGCCGACCAAAAACTGACCAAAAACTTGACCGCAGGTGAACCAAGCAAGGCATGACGAGCAAGATTACGACTACTACCTGCACAAAGATCAAATTCGCCGGAGGTCCCTATCTCCACAATTAAGGGGCTCGGAGGCCCCTTAAAACACGTCTATTCCATAGAATCGAGCACACAGACAATGCGACCCAGTGCCTCCGCGACCGCATGGGCACGAACACACGAACGGTCGCCCTCATAGTGGCAGCGCACAGAGTCCACGACCGGCACGCCCCCATCGGCGGAACGATACGCCCAGCCAATATAGAAAGAGCCAGCCGGATCGTCCTCAGTGCCACCGCCGGGGCCGGCATAACCCGTTGCGCTCACTGCAATATCGCTCTGGTACAGCTCCAGCGAACCGGCAGCCATCTCGCGCGCCGTCTGATACGACACCGCGGTATAGCTGTCGAGCGTCTCTTGCTCAACGCCGAGCACGCGATGCTTAATCTCGTCGCAGTACGTCACCGCACCGCCGCGAAGCACCGCCGAGGCACCGGGGATATCGGCGATCGTCGAGGCGATCATGCCCGCCGTCAGAGATTCAGCCGTCGAAACCGTCACACCGCGAACGCTTGCACGCTCGACAATATCGCGTGCGAGCTCTTCGTTATGCGCGGCAATCTGCTCAAATGATTCCGTCATACCTACCAGGACCTAGACCGAAAAGACGATCTTGCGGCAGTTCCAGAAGTACTGAGCGCCCGAGATAACGGTCAGGACAACGGCAACGGCATACAGGAAGCGCGACACCGAGTAGATGCCGAGCGTCAGCGCCACCGGGCCA
>USHT01000028.1 GCA_900554455.1 uncultured Collinsella sp. | reverse complement strand
AACAAGATTCTCCTTGCCGAGGTGTCCGACGAAGAGGCCGCTTCGAGTAAGGCGGGCGCCGAGTCGCGCCGCCGCATCGAGGCAGCTTATGAGATTCTGAGCAACGAGACGGACTGGGAGGGCAAGCCCTTCGAGATCGTCCGCATGCCGACTGCTGAGCCGATCGAGGTTGTCATCGCCCCCGGCGATGAGGACTACGAGCTGTATAAGGGCTTCATCGACGAAATGGGCGGCAAGTTCATGGATGGCACCCCTTGGCCCGAGGGCCCCGTTCACTTCTATGCCGCAGCGAGCTACTGCAACTTCCTCATCTGCAACGGCGTCGTTCTTGGCCAGCGTTATTACCACGAAGGCATGAGCCAAGTCGTGAAGGAGAAGGACGAGCAGGCCAAGGCGGTTCTTGAGAGCTGCTTCCCCGATCGCAAGGTCATCATGATCGACTCTCTTGCGCTTAACCTGTCCGGCGGCGGCGTGCACTGCTGGACCAAGGACGTGGCCGCCAGCTGCTAGCAAGTTCTCGAACTTGCGCTGCCTGATCCAAGTGCCACATTTACTGTCCCCGAGGGATATCCGTGTTTCACTCGGGGACGCATTCGCCATTTATTTATCGACCAATTGAAAGGAAATAGGCATGAACAACAGCCTTCGCGGTCGCGACTACATCAACATCCATGATCTCTCCTCCGAGGATTTCCGCTATCTCATCGATCTTGCCTGGAACCTTAAGGCTCAGAAGAAGTCTGGTGTCGACCAGCGCTACTTCCCCGGCAAAAACGTCCTCGCCAACTTTGAGTGGGGCTCGACCCGTACTCGTTGCGCATTCGAGACCTCCTGCAACGATTTGGGCATGGGCTTCACTTATCTGACCAACTCCCACATGGGTGACTGCGAGACCGTCAAGGATGCCATGCGCGTCTTTAACGGCATGTATGATCTCATCGTCTACCGCGCACAGAAGGACGAGCAGTTCCTCTATGACGTCGCCGACCTGGTTGACATCCCGGTCATCAATGCCCTTACTCTCGGCGATCACCCGACTCAGATGCTCGCCGACGCTCTTACGATGGAAGAGCAATGGGGCGGTCTGCGTACGAGCCGCGGCAAGAAGATGGCTTTCGTTGGCAACTGCGCCGGCGCCCCGGTGTGGTATGGCCGTCTGTGCGCTATGCTCGACATGGACTTCCTCGCCATCGGTCCCGACGACCTCCGTCATCAGATGTGCAAGGAAATGGTCGAAGAGGTGGAGGCCTGCTACGCCAAGTACGCTCCCAATAGGACCTTTACCATCACCTCTGACCTCGATACCTTGGATGGCGTTGACGTTATCGTTACCGAGGAGTGGCGCTACATCAACCCCGAGTGCGGCGAAGAGGTTCTGGATCCCGACGACTACAACTCCTGGCTGGGCGATGCCGAGTCTCTGTACCCCTATCGCGTCACCAGCGAGCTGTGCAAGCGCACCAACAATCCCGACATCTTCTGCATGCATGAGCTTCCTTCTGTCCACAACGCTGATCACCGTGTTGGCAAGATGCTCCTCGACCAGTGCAAGAACGACCTCCATCGCGAGATCATCACCGAGGGTTTCGAGATTGCCGACGAGTGCTTTGAGGCCAACGCTTCGGTCATCTTCCGTGAGGCAGAGAACCGTCAGCACACCATCAAGGCCGTTATGTGTGCCCTTCTAGGTCTCTAGGAGTTGTATCAATGGAAAATGCAAAGTTAAAGAGCAGCAAGGTCTACGCATGGGTTCTCGTAATCGCGCTTGGCCTCATGTCTGCTGGTACGACCGGATCCTATAGCGTAATCGCCGGCTCCTTCGTCGCGCCCGTGTGCGAGGAGTTCGGGTTTGACTATTCAATCTTCTCGTATTACTTCACCGCGACGCTCATCGGTCTTGCGGCGGCGCTTCCGTTTGTCGGAAAACTCATCCCCAAGGTTGTTGGCAAGGTTTGGCTCCCCGTCGTCGAGCTTATTCTGCTCGCTGCCGGCGCAGGCATGGCTTTCTACACCGAAGTTTGGATGTTCATCGCCGCTGGCGCCCTGATTGGCATTTGCTTCGCCTTCACCACCGGCGTCGCCATGTCCGACGTTATTGACCAGTGGTTCAAAAAATCTGGTGGCCTGGCAATTGGTCTCGCTTGGGCAGTGAACTCGATTTACATGCTCATCATGAGCCCCATCATCACCTCTGTCATCGAGGCCGCTGGCTGGAGGACTGGTTATCTGGTGCTCGCTGGCGTCTCCGCCGTGCTCATTCTCCCCGCTTCCGTCCTGATTATCCGCTATAAGCCTCAGGACAAGGGCATGCTGCCCTATGGCTACGTCGAGGGCGAGACGGTCGCCGAGACCGAGGAGACGACCGAGGATAGCACGCGTGGCGTTAGCTATGCGCGCGCCATTAAGTCGCCTGCCTTCTTCTTCTGCATCGGCTTCCTCTGCCTCGTTCAGCTCACTTGCTGCATGAACCAGCTCTTCCCGACGTATGCTTCCGAGGTTGGTTTTAGCCCCATGGTGGGCGGCTTCATGGTATCCGCTGCATCGCTCTTCGATCTGTTCCTCAATCCGATCGTCGGCACCACTTGTGATAAGTTCGGCAGCACGAAGGCCATTCTGGGCTGGCTCGCTGTCTCCATCCTCTCCTTTGTCATGCTCATGATGAGCAGCGGCAACTCGACGCTCAGCATCCTCGCAGCAGGCGTGAACGACGTAATGTACGTCATCGCTGGCACTGCCCTGACCGTTTTGGTTATGGATGTCTTTGGCTCCCGCGATTTCGGTCGCATCTTCGCGCTGATCTGCTCCGTGGGCTATATCGTCGGCGCCTTTGGCATGCCCGTTATGATGAAGGTCTATGAGCTTGTCGGCTCCTTCCAGGGCGTCTTCATCTTCTGCATCGCATGCAACATTATTATCGGCCTGTTCTTGCTGCTGGCAAAAAAGACTGGTAAGAACCTCTCCTGGGACGAATAGTCCGATTCGTCTTAGACATACGCTGTAGGGCTTAACCTGCAGCCGCTTTGGGGCATCGACTAACGTCGGTGCCCTTTTTCATCGAATGTGACAAAGGAGCAGCCACTTTGTCACATTGAGTGGCATGTAAATCGAGGTCTAATACTTTTCCGAGAAGTGAACGGCCATACTTGGACCTCCGAAGCATCGACATTTTTAGACGTCAAACCCGCAGGATTTGGCTGGCAAAACCGCAGGAAATTGCATCTCGAAAGTGCCGATGCTTCGGGGGCCCGTTTTCACTCGTTCACTTCTCGGGAAAAGTATTAGACCTCGTTGTATGGGGTGCGGCTGGAGGGTGGTCATCGTTCAGTAGCTACCTCTTCCTTGTGAATCGCCTGAAGCGCAAGGCATAATGCATGTGACAAAGGGACGGCCCCTTTGTTGTGTTGATATGAGAGAAGAGTAGATGATCCTTTCGCTGGCCCCCATGGAGGGGATTACCGGGCATGTGTTCCGTCGCGTGCATGCGGAGTGCTTCGGTGCGCTCGATTGCTATTACACGCCGTTTTTGCCGCCGCCGCGGGTGGGAAACCGCTTTGGCGGCAAGGCGTTTAAGGAGATCGATCCTGCCAATAACCAGGGGCTCAACGTGGTGCCTCAGCTGATGTCCAAGAACGCGGACGAGTTTGTGTGGGCGGCACAGGTGCTCGCCGACATGGGCTATCGCGAGGTCAATCTCAACTTGGGTTGTCCTTCGGGAACGGTTGTCGCCAAGGGCAAGGGCTCGGGTTTCTTGCGCAATCTCGACGAGCTCGAGGCGTTCTTAAGCGATGTGTGCGAGCGGTCGCCGTTGCCGGTGTCGGTAAAGACCAGGCTGGGGCTGGAGAATGACGACGAATACGAGCGCGTGCTCGAACTGTACTGTCGCATGCCGTTGGCAGAGCTCATTGTGCATCCGCGCGTGCAAAAGGACCGCTATACGGGTTCGCCGCGCAAAGAGTTTTATGGCGAGACGCTGGAGCGTGCGCCGTTCCCCGTGGCCTATAACGGTGACATTTTTGATCTTGAGGATATGGACGCGCTGGTGGAGGCCTATCCCGGCACGCGCCATGTGATGTTGGGGCGTGGCCTGCTCGCGAACCCCGCTCTGGCTCGCATGGTCAAGGGCGGCCCTGCTGCAACGGCTGCTGAGCTGCAGCGCTTCCACGACACGCTGTTTGCGGCATATGCAGAAGAGATTGGCGGCAATGCGGTCTTCCGCATGAAGGAGTGGTGGTTCTACGCCAAGTGCGCTTTTGCTGATCCCGCTACCGTCCACAAGATCGTACGCAAGACCAAAAAGGTCGACGAATACCGCGCTGCCGTCGAGCGCGTCTTTCGCGAACAGCCGCTTGCACCCACAGCTCGCTTCCACGGCTAACTAGTCATCGGGAGCGTTCTTTAACGACTGGTCATTTAAGGACGTCCCCAACGACTATGTAGCAAAAAGCTGTACACCAGCATCCAAAGATGTCGAAAAATGTCGACTTTGGATGCTGGTGTACATGTTTGGGTCCGACGGGGGAGCGGGCCTAGGCAATCAGTGCATCAAGTGTAATGAGCTCTCTGAGCCGCTCCGTGCGTGTTTGCCCATGGCGTTTGGCTTTTTCGTCAAACGCCTCAAGAATCGATTCGCCCACACGTGCTGGTATAACGACGCTCGGCTCATCGGAGATTGGTGGCCTTCCCAACTTGATGGTGCGACCTTTCGGCCACTCATCTTTTTCGTAGGCTTCCGCGGCTTTCTTCAACTCTCCGGGAGCAAACCCCATCATCTTTTCGAGCTGCTTAGCGTCCATAGCGCCTCCTATCGATCGACATAATGTCGAGCGCCGGTTCTCAGATTCTCTTTTTGTATACAATTTTGTAGACAAAAATACAAGCAGTTTATCGGGCTAATTAGCTTGTTTTGACCCGCCTGTTCGATAGGAAATGAGCATTGACGGCTTCGCTACTCCTTTGCTTTTCAGCTTGGAATTTGGATGCTCATTGAACTTCCGGAGGGGAGCGCTTTATTAAGCTATCGAGATTCTGGGCAGGAACTCTCACTGGTCTTCGGTAATGGGACCAGCTTAATTCGCGACACAGTGTGTCGCGAATGGGAGTAGTCGTTAGGTGTCCTTCAATGGCTACTCATATAAGAACGTCCAAGTGTCGGATTTTGTCATTTAGTGGGTAGCGCGCAGAGATGTGGTGTAAGAGGCGGGGCATGCCCCGCCTCTTCTCTTTCTTGAAAGGGAGGGGACACCGCCTAGAATTCGTCGTTGGAGTAATGAAGGTGACGAATGGAAGGAAAGGCGATGCCCCAAGAAGAGAGTGTACTGCGCCTCGGCCGCGACGAGGCCCTCGAGGCGGCGAGGCTTTGGCAGGAGTGCGGCGACGCGCGCGAGTTCGCGTGCAGGGTGCTGGGCGGCGTGATGAACGCGCTGATGGACTCCGAGGCCCAGCAGATGTGCGGCGCGAGCCGCAACGAGCGCAGCGACGGCAGGGAGAACAGCCGCAACGGCTACCGCCCCAGGTCGCTCAAGACCGCCGTGGGCGACGTGGAGCTCGAGATACCCAAGCTCAGGCACGGCACCTACTACCCCGAGGGCATGCTCGCGCGATGGTCGCGCGTCGACACCTCGGTGGCCGCCATCGTGCAGGAGATGTACGTGTGCGGCGTGTCCACCCGCAAGGTCGAGCGCGTGGCGCCCAGGCTGGGCATATCCTCGCTGTCGAGCTCGGAGGTCTCGAGCCTCTGCTCCGACCTCGACGCCGAGGTGGCGGAGTTCCGCAGCCGCGACCTGTCGGGCACGCCGTGCTGCTACCTGTGGCTCGACGCCACCTACATGAGCTGCAGGGTCGGCTCGTCGGTCGTCTCGCAGGGCGTCGTGACCGCGATCGGGCTGGGCGCCGACGGGCGCAAGCACTTCCTGGGCTGCGACGTGGTCGACACCGAGAGCGAGGACTCCTGGGCGGCATTCCTCGGCGGGCTGCGCGAGCGCGGGCTGGCCGGCGTCCGCCTCGTGGTCTCCGACAGCCACGCCGGGCTCGTGGCCGCCGTCTCGCGCCTGTTCCAGGGCTGCGCCTGGCAGCGCTGCGTGACGCACCTGCAGCGCAACCTCCAGAGCGCCTGCTCGGGCAGGCCCGAGGACTCCAAGGCGGCCGTCAGGGACCTCGTGCACGCCGCGGTCTACCAGGACGACCCCGACCTCGCGCGCTGCGTGTGGGCCGAGGCGGCGCCCTGGGTGGCGTCGGTGTCCGCCAGGGCCGGCGAGGTCTTCGAGCGGGCCGAGGACTCCGCGCTGGCGTTCACGGCCTTCCCCAGGGCGCACTGGGCCAAGCTCCGCACCAACAACGTCCAGGAGCGCGCCAACCGCGAGATCAAGCGCCGCTACAGGGTCGTGCAGTCCTTCCCCTCGAGGGAGTCGATGCTGCGCCTGACGTGCGCGAGCCTCATGGAGACCGAGGGGCAGTGGTCCCAGCAGCGCGTGTTCTCCGAGGCCTCGGCCGCCGAGGGCTTCGCCGAGCCCGCGGACAGGCCGGCCCCGACAGAGGGGAGGCGCCGCGCGCTCGGGCGGCGCGCCAGGGAGATAGTGGACGAGATAGTCGAGAGGCGCGGCCTCAAGAAGGAGTAACATCGGGACTTGCAGCGACGGACCTCAGGACACTCTTACACCACGTCTGCGCGCGCGACCATTTATCGTAGCGCCCGAAGCCCTTGGTTATGTTGAATACTCCTAAAAATGCACGGCGCCTAGAGGGGGACCTTCGCGAAAAAGGAAACCGCCCCGTCGAAGTATGCATTCGACGGGGCGGTTTATGCATATAGCCGATTTAGGATGCGCTGCCAAACTACTAGAACTTGACGGTCGGGGCCTGGCGGGCTGCTTCGGCGGCCTCGAAGCCCTGGCGCTCCTTAAACTGGAAGATGCCGGCAAAGATGACAGCCGGGAACGTCTGAATGGCGTTGTTGTAGCTGAGCACGCAATCGTTGTAGCTCTGGCGTGCATAGCTAATCTTGTTCTCGGTATCCTCGAGCGATGCCTGCAGCTGCGTAAAGTTGGTGTTTGCCTTAAGATCGGGATAGGCCTCGGCTACGGCGAAGAGCTGGCGCAGCGCACCGGTCAGCACGTTGTCGGCTTCCATCTTGGCCTCGGGCGTGGTGGCCTTGACGGCGGTGTTACGCGCGCTGATCACGGCGGAGAGCGTCTCCTGCTCGTGCTTGGCGTAGCCCTTGACGGTCTCGACCAGGTTGGGGATCAGGTCGTTGCGACGCTGCAGCTGCGTGTCGATGTTCTGCCACGCGTTGTCGATGCGGTTGCGCTTGGTGACCATGTTGTTGTAGATGCCGGCGATGGCGCAGACAATCACAATGACAACAACGATGCCGATGATGACGGTAATCATGATGTCTCCGTTTCGAATGGCCGCGGCGGCATGCGCCAGCTGCCGTTGGTATAACGCTACTAGTATACCCGCAACGTTTTGCCGTGCCGAACTTTCCGGTAAGCGTTATGTTTTCGGTAAGGTCGACCGCTCAGCGAGGGGCGGGGTACAGGTGTAAGATATGCGACAGATTGACGAGCGTTGTCTTTGCCCTGAGGATGGCGATGAAGATGGACCTGCGCATTAAGAAAACCTATCGTGCCTTGTTCGATGCCTTTACCGAGCTACTCGAAGAGCATCGTTTTGAGGACCTTACGGTTGCCATGCTGTGCGAGCGTGCCATGATCCGCCGCACGACGTTCTACAAGCATTTCCGCGACAAGAACGATTACTTTGCCTTTTATGTCGACGAGCTTATGTCGGGGCTGCCGCAAAAGCGGACTGGTAAGGGGGGCGCGGCGTCGGCCGACGACGTGCGCGTGCTTCGCCATGAGGTGTTTGCCGATGCCATGGACATGATCCTGGCACATGAGCAGCTCATGGATAACATCCTGGAGAGCAGCATGTCGGGCATGCTGACCAGCATGATTTGCGACCGCATTGCCCACTCCATTCGCGAGCGCGTGATGAGCACACTTGACGAGGGCGCCTTGGCACCCGTATCGCTCGAGATGACATCGGAGTTTATCGCCGGCGGCATTATTCGGCTGTTCACAAACTGGTGGGAATCGGGTCACGATCTTGAGCGCCGACCCGAGATTGCCGACGTGGTCGATGCGCTGTTTGAACGGACCATGACGCCGGTGCATCACTAAAAGTGGCGGAGAGAGGGGGATTCGAACCCCCGGAACGCTCTCGCGCTCAACGGTTTTCAAGACCGCCGCATTCAACCGCTCTGCCATCTCTCCGTGAGTCGTAATGATAGCATCGTTTTGAATTTGCAACAGGGAAGGCGAACGATGACGATCACCGAAATCGACGAGAAGTTCATGTGCGAGGCGCTGGCCGAGGCGCGCGCTGCCGCGGCGGTGGGCGAGGTGCCCATTGGTGCCGTGGTGGTGTGCGCGGGCGAGATTGTCGCGCGGGCGCATAATCGTCGCGAGCTCGATCAAGACCCTTCGGCGCATGCTGAGTTTGCGGCGTTGTGTTCCGCCGCTCAGGCGCTTGGCCGTTGGCGCCTTTCCGACTGCACCGTTTATGTGACGCTCGAGCCTTGCTGCATGTGCGCGGGCCTTATGGTCAACGCGCGCGTGGGTCGCTGCGTGTATGGTGCGGCCGATGCCAAGGCGGGCGCGCTGGGCTCGCTATACGACCTCAACGCCGATTCGCGCCTGAATCATCGCTTTAATGTGACGGCCGGCGTGCTGGCAGACGAGTGCCGTGATGTGTTGAGCAGCTATTTTGCCGGTTTGCGTGGTGCGGATGGCGGCGGTTGCGGCTGTGGGTCCGATCTTGAGGCGCATGCCGCTCATGCCGCGGCGCTGGCTGATGCCGACGAGATTGCTGGTGCGGCGGTCGACTTTGGCCCCGTGCAGCGCCGACCGCGTCGCGTGCTGCTGGCGATCGACTCCTTTAAGGGCAGTGTGTTGAGCGCGCAGGCGGAGTCGGCGGTTGCCGAGGGCGTGCGCCGCGTGTGGCCCGATGCCGAGGTGAGCACGCTGCCGCTGGCGGATGGTGGCGAGGGAACGCTCGACGCCGTCGCCGCGTGCGGCGGCGAGATCGTGACCTGCGAAGTGGCAGGTCCCTTGGGCGATCGCGTGTCTGCCCGGATGCTGGTGGATGGCGAGCGCGAATCGGCTGTCATTGAGATGGCCGAGGCGGCGGGTATTGGGTATTCGCCCTGCACGGAGTCGGCGGCACTGGCCGCTACAACCTATGGCGTGGGCGAGCTGATGCTCCGCGCGGTTCGAGCGGGGGCGAAGACGCTATATATAGGACTGGGCGGCAGCGCCACCAACGATGGCGGTGCCGGCATGCTGCAGGCGTTGGGCGCTCGTGTGGTTGATGACCACGGCCGTGATATTGTGCCGGGGCTCGCGGGCCTTGAGCAAGTGGCCGGTGTTGATCTGGTGCCGGCGGTACGGGCGTTGGATGGCGTGCGTATCGTCGTGCTTTCCGATGTTGAGAATCCGCTTGTGGGACGTCGTGGCGCACTGGCGGTGTTCGGCGGGCAGAAGGGCCTGCCGACAGATGATGCCGAGATGCTGAGCAGGTGCGACAGCTGGATGGTCGGCTACGGCCGCTTGCTCGATGCGGCGATTGCCGAGGCTCGAGCTCAGAGGCTGCTGCGCGTGCCCGAGGGCGCACGGACATTTGGCTCGGTACTCGGCGTGCCCGGCGCGGGTGCTGCCGGTGGGCTGGGCGCCGCGC
>USHT01000027.1 GCA_900554455.1 uncultured Collinsella sp. | reverse complement strand
CCGCCGCCTCGACAAACGACTTCCACAGGTTAAAGTCGGTCTCGAGCGTCTTCCACGTATACTCAGGGTGCCATTGCACGCCCAGGCAGAACGGCTGGCCTTCGACTTCGATGCACTCGGGAACGCCGTCGGTTGCCTTGGCGACCAAGCGCGTGCTCTTACCCAGACGATCGACGCAGCAGTGATGTGCGGAGTTGGTCTGGATCAGCCTGTGCCCGCCAACCGCGCGCTCCAGCAGCGAGCCCGGCACGACCTCGACAGGATGCACAGGGTCGTTGAGCACGTGGGTATGGCGCCACTGCGTGCGGCCCTCGCGCGCGCCTAGGCTCGGCACGTCCATGCACAGGGTGCCGCCGGTGGCGACATTGAGCAGCTGCGTGCCTCGGCAGGTGGTAAAGAGCGGCTTCTTGGCGCGAAGTACCTCGTTAACCAGCTTAAACTCAAAACGGTCGCGAATCTCGCAGCACAGCGTGGGGTCGTAAGGACGCTCGTCGCCCCAGCGTTTGGGGTTGACGTCCGGGCCGCCGGGAATGGCGATGCCGTCGGCGATTTCCACGTAATGACGGATAACGTCGACGTCTTCGGTAATGGACATCTGCAGCGGCAGACCGCCGGCGGCAAGAATGGCATCGACAAATACGCTCGCAATCTCCTCGTTGGGGGAGAGCGTCTCGCTCAAATAGGGCTTCGCTTCTTCCCAGCGTGGTGCGACCAGGATGAGCGGGCGGTCGGCGGGATCGACGTCGACGTGCGGAGTGTAGGACGATGAGGTGCGGGTTCCGATCATGGGTGCGGCTTTCGAATCCGGGTGGACATGGCACAGGGGTGGCGCGGGACAAACGTTACTGATGAATTTGCCCGCGTGGCAATTGGGCTAGTGGCCCTTAATGGAGTTGAGGAAGTCCTGGGCGCGCTTGGTCTGGGGGTGGTCGAAGAACTCGTCGGGTGTGCCGGTTTCCACGATCTGGCCGTCGGCCATAAACACGACGCGGTCGGCCACGCGGCGGGCGAAGTTCATCTCGTGCGTGATGACGATCATCGTCATGCCCTGCTGGGCCAGACGGACCATGACCTCGAGCACCTCGTTGATCATCTCGGGGTCCAGCGCGCTCGTGGGCTCGTCAAAAAGCATGGCCTTGGGTTGCATGGCAAGCGAACGTGCGATGGCTACACGCTGTTGCTGGCCGCCCGAGAGCTGTGCGGGCACCTTATCGGCCTGCTCGGCAACGCCCACGCGGCCCAGCAGGTCCATGGCGCGCTCACGAGCTTCCTCCTTGGAGACGCCCAGCACATCGACCGGTCCCAGCATGACGTTCTGCAGTACGGTCATATGTGCAAACAGGTTGAACTGCTGAAATACCATGCCCAGCTCGGCACGCATGCGGGCAAGATCCTTGCCTTCCTGCGGCAGGGGCTCGCCCTCGATGAGGATTTCGCCCGAGTCGATGGTTTCCAGGCGGTTGATGGTTCGGCACATGGTCGACTTGCCCGAGCCCGAGGGTCCAATCACAACGACGACCTCGCCGCGGTCGACCGACAGATTGATGTCGTTGAGGACGTGCAGATCGCCATAGTGCTTATCGACGTGTCTGAGCTCGATCAGCGGCTGATTGCCGGTGGAAGAGGTGCTCTGTGCCATGGTGCTCGGCTCCTTATGACTCGAAATGGTAAAGCGTTAGCGGATGATGGTCACGCCGGTCTTGTGCGAAACGTAGACAGCGGCCTTGTTAATCGCGACGTTGATGAGGATATAGATGACCGCGATCACCAGGTAGACCGACACAAGGGCGTCGTAGTTGGTGATGAGCACGCGGGCATTTTGCATGAGGTCGGGGTAGCTCACCACGTAGGCGACGGTGGTGTCTTTGACTACGACCACAAGCTGCGAAATCAACGACGGGATAATAAACCGAATCGCCTGCGGCAACACGATTTTAAAGGTGATTTTAGCTTTGGAGAGACCGAGCGCCTGGGCCGCCTCGACCTGCCCGCGCGGTACGGCGTTGACGCCGGCGCGGAAAATCTCGGCCAGCACGCCGGCGGCAGCGAGCGCGACGGGAAGCGTGAGCATCCAAAACGACGGCAGCGCGATCTTGTACTGGGGCAGCACCAAAAAGAAGAAGTAGATGAACAGCAGGCTCGGCACGCCACGGAAGAAATCGGTGAGCACGCGGCAGACCAGCTGCAGCGGCTTAATGTCGCTGGTACGGCCGAGCATAAGGGCTAAGCCCAGCACCAGCGCGATGGCGCCGGCGGTGAGTGCGACTTTAACGGTGCCCTCAAAGCCGGCAAGCAGGAACTTCCAGGTGGTGAGGTGCGTAAAGAAATACCAATAGTGGACCGAAAGCTGACCGGTCATATAAAAGCGCTGCAGTACGACGGCGAGGAGCGCCGCTACAGCAACGAGCGAAATGGCGGTGCCGATGCGAATCTTTGCGCGCATCTTGGGGCCGGGAGCCTCGTAGAGCGCATCGCGCATGGTGAGCGCGGAGGTGGAGTGCTTGCTCATCGGAGGATCCTCACCTTCTTATCGATGTAGTTGCCAATGTGGCTCACTACAAAGGCCGTGCCCAGGTAGCCGAGCGCCGAGATAAAGAACGCGGCGACGCCGCCGAGCGAGCGCGTGTTGATGTAGCTCACCACGCCGGTAAGCTCTTGCGGCTTAAGCGGCACCTGGCTGCCCAAGGCGGTAGTGAGCATGACGGCGATAAAGAGGTTCGTCATGGGCAATACGCTCGAGCGCAGCGCCTGCGGAATTACGATCTTGGCGAGGATACGGTTAAAGCTCATGCCGAGCGAACGGGCGGCTTCGACCTGACCGACGCCGACGGTGTTGATGCCGCTCATAAAGTTTTCGGAGCCAAAGGCCGAGCCCAAAAGGACCGTGGCGACGATAACGCAGGTGCGGTAGGGCAGGACGACCTTGAGCGGTGGCAGCGCATAGACGACGATGATGAGCAGTGCGATGCCGGGGATGTTACGGAAGACCTGGACATACAGGTCGCCAAAGACGCGCAGTGGCTTGAGCGGTGACACGCGCATCACGGTGACGGCGACGGCCAGCACCATGGCGATGGCAAACGACTCAAGCGTCATGCCCCAGGTCGCTAGCAGCGCGTCGATATAGTTCTGGCCATAGAGCGACCAGAGTTCGGAGAGACTCATGCGGACCTCCCGCCGATAAGGAAAGGGGCTCCCGTGTGTACGGAAGCCCCGACAACTCAGTGAGGAAACAGTTTACCGCAATAAAGCGCATCATGCGTTTCCGTATGGTTTCGTTGCGGCCGTTACCAGGCTCGCTGCCTAGGCGCCGATCTCGGGCAGCTCGGGAACATTGGTGTCGCCCGTACGGTCGCCGATGCAGATCTGCCACAGCTTGGTCCAGGTGCCGTCGTCCTCGATCTTCTTAAGGAAGTCGTTGACAAAGGCGACGCCGTCGGAATCGAGCGGCAGGCCGATGCCGTAGGGTTCCTTGCTGCCGAAGGGCTTGCCGGCGATCTTGTACTTACCAGGCTCGCGGACCAGGGCGCTCTGCTGCATGTTGTTATCGATGACGTAGGCGTCAACGCGGCCCTGCTGGAGTGCCTGGCGGGCCTCCTCGTCGGTCTTGAACTCCTGCTGGCTGGCCTTGGGAGCGAACTCCTCCAGGATGGCGGGGCCGTTGGAGCCGGACTGGACGGCGACGTTCTTGTCGGCCAAGTCGTCGACGCTCTTGATGTCGTCGTTATCGGCGAGCACCAGGATGGCCTGCTGCGTGTAGTAGTAGGGGCCGGCGAAGGAGACGAGCTTCTTGCGCTCGTCAGTGATGGTGTAGGTGGCAAAGACAGCGTCGACCTGGCCGTTCTGCAGGACGGACTCGCGCGTGTCCGAGGTCACCTGGGTGATCTCGACCTTGTTCTCGCCCAGGATGTAGTTGGACAAGAGCTGTGCGATACCGGCGTCGAAGCCGCGGGTCTGACCGTCTTTCTCGTTGAGGAGGGAGAAGAGCGTGGAGGTCTGAACGCCACCGATCTTAAAGACGCCGGCGTCCTTAACGGCCGTGGCCCAGGTGCTGGCAGCGATGGCGTCGTCATCGGCCTTGGGGCCGTTGTCGACGAGCTTGTCGAATGCCTTGGCGTCGAGCGTGGTGGAAGCCTCGGTATCTTCGGAGCTCTTGGAGGAGCCGGCGGCGGAACCCTTGTCGGCCTCGGCGCTGGTGTCGGAGCAGCCGGCAAGACCAAGGCCGGCGACGGTTGCGAAGGTGGCGGCAACGAAGCCGCGGCGGTCGAGAACGACCTGCTGGGAGAGGTTCTTGCTCATGGTAGAACACCTTTCTCAATAAAATCCCTAGCGGTTGAGTAGAGTTATACCCCATCGCGCTCAAATGGGTCAACACGAAATAACACAGAAACATACTTACCTTATGGGTTATTCTACCTACTAAAAAGGGACAGGCACCTTCGTGGTGGTTTTGGCCGATGCGGCGGCATGCCTTGTTGCTTTGTCTCGATCTGTAACATCTGCAGCCGGTTTTGCCGAGCGACTGTTACAGATCGAGATTTTCTCTTCAGGGGAATTCGAATGTCTCAATCTGTAACATCTGGACGGCCAAAAGGTCTCTATCTGTTATAGATTGAGACAAAGGTCTGGGACTAGGACGTCTTATCCAGATCTGTAACAGTTAGACGGAAATTCGGACCCTAGATGTTACAGATTGAGATAATCGCGTCGCGAAAATAAAAACCTCCGCAGGGGTGCTTTCCTTGCGGAGGTTTTCTTACTCGTTGAGTAGTCTTACGGCTTCGGCGGCCATGTTCTCGACCGTCATGCCGTTCTGAGCGAGCAGCTCGTTGGGGTCGTAGCGGTCGGGGAAGCCCTTGGCGATGCCGAAGGTGCGCGTGCGCACAGGCGTGCAGGCCAGATAGCACGCGACGCGCTCGCCCCAGCCACCGTCCAAGATGCCGTCCTCGAGGGTGACGACAACGCGATGCTCGGCGGCAAGACTGTCGAGGAACTCACGGTCAAGCTCGGTTGCAAAGCGCGGGTTGACGAGCGTGGCCTCGATGCCGTACTCGGCGGCCAAGCGGTTTGCCACGCGCTCGCCCAGCTCAAAGAAATCGCCGAGCGCGAGCACTGCTACGTCGCGACCCTGGCGCACCACGTTGTAGCGAACGGCGCTGTAGTCGGTGTCTTCGGCAGGCGCAAGGTCGGGACGGCTCACCAGGCCAATACCAGGCACACGAATCGCCACGGGATGCTCGCGGTGGTCGAGCGACCAGCTCAGCATGGACAGATATTCCTCCATGCAGGCCGGCGCCAAGTAGTGCATGTTGGGAAGAGCGCCCAGCATGGAAATATCAAAGAACGAGAGGTGCGTCTCGGACGTGGTGCCAAAGATCGATGCGCCAAACACCAGGATGGTTGCGGGGGCGTCGTTGAGGCACAGATCGTGCCACAGCTCGTCGTAGGCGCGCTGCAAAAAAGTGCCGTACACACCAAAGACTGGCTTGGCGCCCGAGCGCGCAAGCGCGGTGACAAAGGTCACGGCGTGCTCCTCGGCAATGCCCACGTCGACGAACTGTTTGCCGGCGGCAGCGCGAAGCTCGGGTGTAAAGCCCATGATGTAGGGTGTGGCGGCCGTGATGCCCACGACCTGCGGATCGCGCTCGATGGCGGCGCTGAGCGCCTCGCCCGTAATGTCGGCATAGGTGCGCGGCGCAGGCTCGCTCGGATGGCCCGGGCAAAGCTTGCGCCCAGTCGCCATGTCAAACGGACCCACGTGGTGCCAGCGCTCGGGGTCGCTCTGGGCTGGCTCAAAGCCCTTGCCCTTGGCGGTGGAGACGTGCAGCACGATGGGGTGATCGATATTGCGCAGTTCCTGCAGCGCGTCGGCGAGGGCCAACACATCGTTACCGGCGTCCAGATAGCGGTAGTCGAGCCCCATCGCGCGGAAAACGTTGCGCTCACAGGTGCCGTTGCTGGTGCGCAGCTCGGCCAGATTGCGATAGAGGCCACCGTGGTTCTCGGCGATGGACTGGTCGTTATCGTTGACGATGATGATCAGGTTGCTGTCGATCTCGGCGGCGTTGTTAAAGCCCTCAAACGCCAGGCCGCCCGAAAGCGAGCCGTCGCCAATGATGGTGATGACGTTGTACGCATCGCCCGCTAGGTCGCGAGCATGCGCCAAGCCACAGCCTAGGCTCACGGACGTAGAAGTGTGGCCCATGGCAAACAGGTCGTGCTCGGACTCGTCGGGGTTGGCAAAGCCGGAGGCCTCGCCAAAACGATTCGGATCGATATAGGTATATGCGCGCCCGGTCAGCGCCTTGTGGGCGTAGGTCTGGTGCGAAACGTCAAAGACAATCTTGTCGATAGGGGAGTTAAACACGCGATGAAGCGCAACCGTAAGCTCAACGACGCCCAGGTTGGGGGCAACGTGTCCGCCGACGGCGGCGGAGCTTTCGAGGATGGCGTGGCGAATCTCGCCGCAGAGCAGCGGAAGCTCGGCGCGATCGAGAGCCTTGACGTCCTCGGGCGTTGTCGTTTGCGTAAGCAGCATCGTTGTGGGTTACTCCATGCGAATCGAGCGCCGGCGCTCCCTCGGCCGGCACAATTGCACAAGACAGTCTCGCACATTTTGACGTTTGATATGTGACGGCGGCGCGGTAATTCGACAACTGGTGGGGCAAAACGTTTTGTCCGATGCCATACTGGTAAATTCGATGATGATTTTATTCAATGTGTGCAGGCCGTGGCTTGCCGCCGTGAGCCGCTGGAAGGAGGCAGCATGTCCGATGCCGTTTGTGCCGAGAAAATCGCGCACGAGGTCGACGATGCCGCCCGCCAGCTCGCCCAGACGGGCCGCTTGGGCCTGACGCATGAGTTTATCCAACATGGCGATGTGACGGTCTATACGCATGTGACCTCGGTAGCGCGGGCAAGTCTGTCCTTTGCCGAGCGCTTGGGCCGTGCTGGCATTTCGATCGACCGCGCCTCGCTGCTGCGCGGGGCCCTGCTGCACGATTACTTTCTCTACGATTGGCACGATTCCGACCCAAGCCATCGGCTGCATGGCTTTCGCCACCCGTTTTTTGCCCTGGCGCGTGCGGAAGAAGATTTTGAGCTGACGCCGCGCGAGCGGAATATTATCGTGCGGCATATGTTTCCGCTGGTGCTGGTGCCGCCGACGTGTCGTGAGGCATGGATTGTGTGCCTGGCGGATAAATGGTGCGCGCTGCGCGAGACGATTGCCGGCCGTCTGCCGCGCAAAGGCGGCGCGAACGATTTGAACGAGGGCTCGAGTGACGGCTCGAGCAAAGAATCGAACGAAAAGAGGAGTGGGTAGACGGTGGGAACCGCGATCGACATGGCATTTGACGGCGCGACGCTTGCCGCCTGCCCGCTCTCGGCACTGGTGCTCTCGTTTGCCTTTTACGGGTTTTGCGGTTGGGCATGGGAATCGACGGTCTGCGCCATGCTCAATCACGGACGATTTGCCAACAGTGGCTTTTTGCTGGGGCCGTGTTGTCCTATCTATGGTGTGGGCGGTATTGCCTGCTGGCTTTTGCTGCGCGGGATTCCGGATGCCTCGAGCCAGTTTGTTGCCGCGGCGCTCGTATGCAGCTTGATTGAGTACAGCGTAGGCGTGTTGTTGGAAAAAACAACAGGCGCGCGCTTTTGGGATTACTCGCACCTGCCGTTTAATTTGCATGGACGCATCTGTCTGTACTGGGCCTGCGCGTTTGGCCTGGGTGCGCTGTGCATTTGCCGTTTAGTGGAGCCGGCATTGCTGGGGCTGCTTGGCCATCTGCCGGTGCTGATTCTGCGGTTGTCCGCCTTTATCGTCGCGGTCACGATGATGGTCGACGCGTTGTGCTCGCTGGCGAGCTGGCGGCGTCTGTCCGATCAGCTGGAGCGCGTGCGCGCCGACCTTGCCGACCGCATCAATGAGTCGCTTGCCGATGCCTCGGACTCAATGCTCGAACGTATTCCCGATTCGGCGATCGACTCGGTGGCGCAGACGCATATCCGCGGTCGCGCCGTTAACGCGTGGCTGGCCGAGCTGGGTGACGCCGCGCTTGATGCCCTGCGTGAGAAGGCTTCGATGCCGACGTTTATCTCGGATGGTGCTCGCGGCCTGGCACTTGCTGCCCGCCGCGTGGCCGATGCCGCGCCGAGCATGCCGCGTCCGTCGCTCAGTCGTCGCCTTGCCGGCAAGCGTATAAGCCGTCCGGTGCCGAGCGTGTCACTCAGCCGCCGCGACCTACGCTTCTTTAACGCCTTCCCGCGTCTGCGCATCAATCGCTACGAGGGCGTCATCCGAGCTACCGACCTCCGCGACCGAGCCCGCGAGCTGTTCCGGCGCTAGCCAGAGCGGGGCCAAGCGCGCCCTTCTCGTTCGCACGTTTCCCGTTCGTTTCGCGCCCGTTGCCGCGCCGTTTCCAAGATTGCGGCACCGTTTCCATTCGACAACGCAGCGTTTAACAACGCCGTATCTGGTCTACACCAGTTGCCCCTCGGCCGCATTATGGGCGCCGACAACGTTCATGCGATCAAGGGGGAGCGAATGTACGATACGGGATCGACAACGTTTATGCTCATCTGCACCATGCTCGTGTTTTTAATGACACCGGGTCTGGCGTTTTTCTATGGCGGCCTGTCCAGGCGCAAAAATGTCATCAACACCATGCTTATGTGCTTTGGCGCCATTGGCCTGGTTGGTGTGCTGTGGGTTGTTGCCGGCTGGTCGCTGGCCTACGGCGGCGACGATTCCAGCCCGTTTATTGGAGGCCTTGACCAGTTGCTGTGCCTACCGGTGCTCAACCAGGTGCTGCAGGCGGCCGAGGGCAATGCCGCGGGCGGTGCCGTCTACCCTCAGATCATCAACATCGCCTTCCAGATGGCGTTTGCCATGATCACCGCCGCTATCGTTACGGGCAGTCTGGCAGGCCGCGTTAAGTTTGGTGCCATGACGGCCTTCCTGGGCATTTGGCTGCTCGTGGTCTATGCGCCGCTCGCCCACATGGTTTGGGGCGGCGATGGTTCCTTTATCGGCGACATCATCGGCGCGCTCGACTTTGCCGGCGGCGACGTGGTGCACATTTCGTCCGGTCTCACGGGCCTGATTCTCTGCTTAATGCTCGGCCGTCGTCGTGGCTTTGGCATGGTGAGCTACCGTCCGCATAACGTGCCGTTTGTGGCGCTGGGCGCCGGTCTACTTTGGTTTGGTTGGTTTGGCTTTAACGGCGGCAGCGAGTTTAAGGCCGACGCCGTTGCGGCACTCGCCATCCTCAACACCGTGACGGCCAGCGCGGCGGGAATGGTCTCGTGGCTTGCCGTCGAGCGCGTGCACACCGGTCGCCCCACGCTGGTGGGTGCCAGCACCGGTCTGGTTGCAGGCCTTGTGGTGGTCACGCCGGGCGCGGGCTTTGTCGAGCCGTGGGCGGCGCTGGTCATGGGCTTGATCGTCTCTCCCGTCTGCTACCTGGCCATCAGCCATCTTAAGACCAAGTTTGGCTACGACGATGCGCTCGACGCGTTCGGTTGCCACGGCATCGGCGGCATTTTGGGTGGCGTGCTCACAGGCCTGTTCTGCGTGCCGGAGCTTTCGTGGACCGGTAAGGGCGGCCTGTTCTACACGGGCGACGTGTCACTGCTCGTCTCGCAGATTCTGGGTATTGTGGTGACGGTCGTTATCGTGCTGGTGCTCGACTTGGTAATCGCCGCGATGGTCAAGGTGCTGTTCCACGGCAGTGACATCACGGCCAAGGGGAGCGACCCCTGCGCCTACCGCGCCAAGGTAGGCATGGTGTTCCAGAGCTTCAACCTTTTCAATAACATGACCGTGCTGGACAACTGCACCGCGGGCCTGCGCTACGTGCTGCACCAGGACAAAGAGACCGCCAAAAAGACCGCACTCG
>USHT01000026.1 GCA_900554455.1 uncultured Collinsella sp. | reverse complement strand
AAACGGCGGTCGACGAAACTGGAGAGGAGGTATTACGAGCTCCTGTGCGAATTGGAGAGAGCGCTCCCGCAAACTGCCTCTTGACAACTTATAGGAGCGTCGGTTTTACAAAGAAAGATATGCATTGTGCTCGGCCTGCGCCAAAAAGTCTACTCACTTAGTCCGAATCGAAGCCAAACGGATCAAAATCGAAACCAAATCGAGCCAGTCCACCGCAAAAAACGTTTGAACCCGTGCTTCTCGCGGCGGATTGACACTACAAAGCGGCCAAAATGTCGGCCAGATTATCAATAACGGCATCGGCTCGCGATTGATCGAGGTTGACGCCCTCGTGCGGACGCAGTGCCAGGACGCGGGCGCCGGAACGTTTGCCAGCCTCGATCCCCAAAGGCGAATCCTCGATAACCAGGCACTCGGCAGGCTCCACCCCCAGCGCCTCCATGGCACGCAGGTAGATCTCGGGGTCGGGCTTAAACGCACTGCACTCGTGACCGCTGATGGTGTAGTCCAGCACATCGGCGATACCGGCAATCTCTACCAGCTCGTCAATGAGCTCACGATAAGACGAGCTCGCGATGGCACACTTCACGCCACGCTCGTGCAGCTCACGCATCACCGGCTCCGTCTGCTCGTTGAGCAGCTCGGCATACGGAACGGGGTGGTCCGGGCTGTAGACCTGCTTGTACTCCACGCGCAGACGCTCGCGCAGCTCAACATCGTCGGGCACCAGCGCCTCCCAAATGGCCGGCTCGTTAGACCCCGAAAGATCGGGGATCTCGTCAAAGTGGAACCCCTTCTCCTCCATAAACGCCACGCGACGACGGTTGTAGAACCACTCGGTATCGACCAGCACGCCGTCCATGTCAAACAGCACTGCTTTGATCATACGCATCTCCTCCCACCTGCCAAAAAGGGACAGGTTTATTTTGGTATGTTTTATCTGGGGTTTTGTGGCGCGACGGATACGCCCTCCCCAAAGCAAAAAAGGGGACGGGGCGCAAACCCCATCCCCTCTCAATCAACCCGTAAGGTCTACTTACTTGTGATTAGTAGGAAAGCTTCCACATGTAGCGACGCATGGTCAGCGGGTGCTGACGGGCCTCGGCGATCTGGTTGCCGTACTCGCGCATAACGGCGAGGTGCAGCAGCGGGTTGAAGTAGGTGACGACGCTCGCGGGCACGGCGTCAGCCAGGCCGTAGTCCTTGGAGTCGATCAGAGCGACCTTGGCGCCCATGCGCTTAAGGAAGGTGAGGGCGCGGGCGTCCATCGGACGGGTAGCGCCATCGGACATGAAGAAGACGTAGGGCTTACCCTCGGTGGAAACCTCGAACGGGCCGTGGAAGTACTCACCGGTGTTGTAGGCAGCGGCGTCGATCCACTGCATCTCGGTGAACAGGAAGGCAGCGTGAGAATAAGCCATCTTCTCGGAGGCACCGGAAGCCATGAAGTAGATCATCTTGTCGTCCTTGAAGTCCTCGGCGAACTTCTTGGCGAGTTTCTTGCAGGACTGAGCGGCGTTCTCGCAGAGCTCGAAGACGTTGGTGAGGCCGGTGATCATGTCCTCGTAGTGGTCATAGCCCTCGGTCTGCTGAAGGATCTCGACAGCAAGAGCGATGGCATAGCCGGGCTTCTCGCACTTGGCAGCGAAGTTGGCGTGGAAGCCGTGAACGATGACGTAGTCAGCGTCGACGGTCAGAGCGGAGCCAGCCTTGTTGGTGAGGGAGACGACCGGGCAGTTGTGCTTCTTGGCGGTCTTGTTGGCCTCGACGGTCTCGGGCGTGGAGCCACCGAGGGAGCAGGTGATCACGAAGGTGTGCTCGTTGACCCAGGAAGGCGTGTCGTAGTTGAACTCGTTAGCGGTGAAGATCTGAACGTTCAGCTTGTCCGTGTTGTTGGCCAGGAAGTACTTGGCGGGGTAAAGGTCGGACATGGAAGCACCGCATCCGACGAAGGCGACGCTGTGGATCTCGTGGTTGGACAGGACGTCAGCGACGATCTGTTTAGGGAGGTTAAGGTCGATCTCGTACATCTGACACATTCCTTTCGATTTTTGCGGCGCCACATTGCCGAGCGCTCGCAGGGTTACCGTGGTTTGGACCGAGTCGCCGGCCCGTTGAGGATGTGACAAAGGAACTGCCCTTTGTCACGTATAGGGATGGAAGCCTGCCTGGGGTATGGGATGCCAGGCAGGCCCCCGGGGGAAAGCGGTTAGGCGCTTGGTCGCGACTAGGCCAGGATGCCGGCCGCGGAGAGGGCGATGCCGCCCACGATGGCGATCACGAGAAGCCAACCGGTGTTGACGTTCTTCTTGATGAGCCAGTACATAAGGCCGGTGAGGCCAAGGGAGATCATCTGGGGCATCATGCCGTCCAGGATGTCCTGGATCACGACGGTGCCGTCAGCGAACTGCAGCGGGGTGGTGGCGCCGATCAGCGTAGCGATCATGCCGCCCACGGACATAAGACCCACGATGCCGCAGACATACATGAGCTTCTCCATGAGGTCGCCGCCCTGAAGCTTGCTCAGGTACTCGTGGCCGCCCTGATAGCCCATCTTGGCGGCGAACCAGGTGATCAGCACAGAGGGGACGATGGAGATGAGCATGGCCAGGATCGGGCCCATGATGGAGCCCTGCTGAGCCAGCTGAACGCCCAGGCCAAAGGCGATAACGCGGATGGTGCCCTGGAAGAAGGAGTCGCCGATGCCGGAAAGCGGACCCATGAGGGAGGTCTTGACCGCGTTGATCGAATCGGGATCGAAGTTCTCGGGATCCTTGGCGTACTCCTCCTCCATGGAGGCGGTGAGGCCCAGGATAAAGGCGCTCGTCTGCGGGGTGCAGTTGTAGAACGCCATGTGACGGTGGTAAGCCTCTTTCTTAGCAGCGAGCTGCTTGGGGTCGGACTCATCCGGATAGAGGCGATCGAGCGTGGGAACCATGCCGTAGAGGAAGCCCATGTTCATCTGACGCTCGTAGTTCCAAGAGGCCTGGATGGCCCAGGAGCGCCAGAAGAACTGGCTGACCTTCTTGTTCAGGGACACGTCCTTGGTTGCGGTTGCCATAGTGTGTTCCTCCTTAGTCTTCGTCGTCTTCGAGCGGATCGTAGTCGGAATCGACACCGGCGGCTGCATGGGAACCGTTGAACTTGAAGCCCATGAAGACGACAGCCAGGCACACACCGATCAGAGCGACCGCGATGACGGACAGGTTGAGGTAAGCGGCGAGCAGGAAACCGATGAACAGGAACGGAGTCATACCCTTCTTGATCATCATGGTGAGCAGCAGGGCCAAGCCGTAGGCGGTCATGATCTTGGTCGAAACGTTAAGACCAGTGGACAGCCACTCGGGAACCATGTTGACGATGGCCTGAACCAGGTCGGTGCCAACAAAAACGGCGAGGAAGATCGGCAGGAAGTACATGACGGCGTACAGACCGGAGCCGGCGCAGATGTGCATACGGTAGGCGGTCTTGAACTTTCCGTTATCGATCGCGCTATCTGCCACATGGGTGAGGGCGGCGATGATGGAGCGGAACACGATGCCGAGGAGCTGACCCAGGACGGCGACCGGGATGGCGATCGTCATGGCGGTCTCGGCGGAAGCATCGGTCAGGCACGCAAAGGCAGCGGCCACGATGCCGCCCAGGACCATATCGGGCGGAACGGCGGCACCGACCTGCACCAAGCCCATGGACACGAGCTCGACGGCGGCACCGACGGCAAGGCCGGTGGGCACATCGCCCAGCAGCAGACCGACGAGCGTAGCGCCAACGAGGGGCTGCTCGAAGTTAAGACGACCGAGCAGGCGGGAGTCCCACATGCAGAACACGCCGACGAGGCCGACGAGCACCGCACTGATGAACGTATTCATACCCTTCTCCTTTCAGTCAGGCAAAAGCCTGGTTGATTACAGCTTGGCGTCGATGTCGACGCTCTGATACGTAGGGGTCTGCTGAACATAGAGCTTGATGCCCATGTCGAGCAGCTGGTTGACGTCGGCCTTCTGGGTGGCGTCGAGGAAGACGGAGCTGTCCTTGCCGCCGACCTGATCGGCACCGTCGTGGTTGGCGGTGGCGCCCAGGTTGATGGCGTCGAGCTTGTAGCCCTGGCAGAACTGCAGCATCTCGGCCGTGTTGCCAAAGACGAACATGACGCGCTCGCCGAGGGTGTTGAGCTTGTCCATCTTGGCGAGGGCACGCTCGACGGTGAAGACGTTCAGACGCACGCCCTGGGGCTTGGCCAGCTTAAGAGCGCCCTTCTTGATGTCATCGTTGGCGGCAGCGTTGTCGACGACGATGATGCGCTCGGCCTGAACCTTGGTGGTCCAGGTAAAGACGACCTGGCCGTGCAGCAGACGGTAGTCAAGACGCGCGAGGACGATCTTGGCGGGACCGGAGCTGTGACGGGACGCCTTGGCCTTCTTGGCGGGAGCCGCGGCGGGCTGGGCCGGTGCGTTGGGGTTGGTCAGACCGTTGCGGGCCTCGTTGATGAGGGCCGCGAGCTCGGCGCCCTCGACGGGGACGGGGCTCATAGCGAGCGTGAGCGCCAGCGGGATGTTGAAACCGCTGACAACCGTGAACTTCGTGCCGTTCTTGGAAAGCTCGACCATGTTGTTGTTGACCGAGCTGCCGAGCATATCGGTCAGCACATAGACGGTGTCGTCCGCGTTGAACGTGGCGATCATGGCGTCCACCTTATTGGTGATGGGCTCCTTGTCGTCACGAGCAAGCGACACGACGTGGACGTTCGACACGTCGCCGAGAACCATCTCGAGCGTGTCTTTGGCGCCTGCGGCCAGGCCGCCATGAGATGCGAGAATGATCTGATTCATCTTGCCTCCTCCTTTTCGTTATGGTCATTATAACGTCTTATACGTTGCGGATATTGCTAATTAGTATAAAGACCGTTCGCGGATGAAAATCGACCGTTGACGGGTTTAACGTACTTGAAACGTTAGGGCTGGGTTGGCCGGCGCTGACTGGATAACCCCAGATCAGACGCCTCGCCAATCCCCTATCGCACAAAGTACCAGGGGCTTTCCTGCACGGTGGGCTCCAGCGCGATGCCGGTGCGCTCGCGGAACAGATCCATGTCCTGCGATTTCTCCGTCCACCACGCGTTGGGCTTAAAGGTCATGCTCTCAACGATATGGCCGACAAAGGCACTGTTGCGCAGCTTGGAGAAATCGGTGTTCATGATCAGGATGGACGCGAGCACCAGCACGATGCCCAGGACCTTGATCGCGCCGGCGGGCTCGGCATAGACACCAATGCCCACCAGTACGGTGACGACCGTCTCGAAAGACATTACGACGGGAACTTTCGATGTCTCGAGCCCCATGGACAGACCCTGCATATATAAGATGTAAGCCACGGCTGTGGGGATGAGTCCAAAGCCAAGGAACAACAGCAGCAGCTGTGGCGACATTGCCGCGGCGACATCCGGCCACGGAGCCGCGATAGCTGCCATAACCGCACCGCCAAAAACAAGGCCCCAAAACGTGACAGCCAGCGGGTGGACCGTCTTGGTTGCTATCCGGCTAAACACCGCAAGCGACGCACCGCAAAAGCCTGCAATCACGCCCGACGTGACGCCCCAAACCGAAAAATGAAAACCGGAAAGATCGCCATTGGTCACCGCAAGCACGCAGCCAACGATGTTAAAGACAATGGCAACGAGCTTGTTGGGGGTCACGTCCTCGCGATAAAGCACGCGGCCGAGCATGACGCCAAACACCGGCGAGGTGTAGAGCAGAACCGAGGCCGTGGACATGCCCACCTCGCCCATGCACTCGTAATAGCAGGTGTTGGCGACGGCCAAGCCGACGATACCGACAAGTGCGCAGGGGACGAGCTCTTTGGGGCTTGCCTTGAATAGCACCAGGGGACCCTGAGCCACGGTAGACCCCTCACCCGGACGGCAGCCCATAAACATCAGGACCGGCGCCAAGACAAGCGCTCCGACCAACAAGCGAAAGGCAGCCATGCTCTGGGACGAAACGCCCATGGCCGCAATGCCGTTTACAAAGATTCCGATGCTGCCCCACATAAGCGCGGCGATCAGCACCAGCACATAGCCCAGATTGCTTTTCTTCAACGCAGCCTCCTCGGTATTGTTTCCAATATGTTTCACACTACGTTATAGTCGTTATATACATTTTTCAAGACACAAATCGCCGAACGGAAAAATCTGCTCTACCGCTACAACCCATTGGTGCAAAGGGGTCAGGTTCATATGCGCCAACTTGGTGTAAAGTAACCTGTCCCCAATGACTAGGACTGTCCCCAAGTGCCGAACGTCTCCAAGTGCCGCATCTGGGCCAAGGCGACGCCGATGCTTTGGCAACGCCAGCGAAAACCCACCTGAGCGAGCAAGGTGCCTTGAAGCGAAGCGGCATTGACCTTCTGGTCATGCCGCTGAAGCTGAAAGGCAGATTGCCGCTCAGGTGGGTTTGCAGCGTCGAGCCGTTACGGCGTTTGGTAAAACGCCGTAACTAATAATCCAGCTTCCACATGTAGCGGCGCGTCATGTAGTCCTTGTGGGTGACGGCAGAGAGCGCGCGCATATACACGTTGTTGAGGATCGGGGCGAAGATCAGGTGGTTGAAGTACTCGCTCACGCTGTCCTTGATGTCGTTGAGGCCGAGCTCCTTGGCGTCGAGCTGATAGACGCGCTCGCCACCGTACTGGTTGACGAAGCGGATGCCGCGCTCGTCGTTGCAGCGGCTGCGGCCGACGCTGATGAGCTGGAACAGCGAGGTGCGCTTGTCCAGGATCTCGAAGGGGCCGTGGAAGAAGTCGCAGGTGTTGATGGTGCAGGAGTCGATCTGCAGCATCTCCTGCACGTTGCAGATGCTAAAGACGTAGGCGGCACCAAAGAGCGGACCCTGAGCCATGACGTTGATGCAGGGCTTGTCGGCGTTCTGCTCGGCCCACTTGGCAGCAAGCGGACGGGTGTACTCGACGGCCTTGCGATAGATGGGGTCGACCAAGTCAAACGCGGCCATAGCGGTCTCGTACTCGGCATAGCCCTCGGTCTGCTGCGTAAGCTCCATGGCGATCATGGTCACGACGGCGGAGTTGGTGCGGCCCATGCAGGACTCGTCGACGGCCAGGCTGTCGTACTGGATCTTGTAGTCGCAGACCTCGGTGAGGCCGGACTCGTCAACATAGATGGCGATGGTGCTGGCGCCGTGGTCCTTGGCGACCTGGGCGGCAACGATGGTCTCCTTGGTGCCGCGCATGGACACGACGACGGCCAGGGTGTTCTCGTTGACGTAGGCCGGGGTGGCGTGCACGAACTCGTTGCTGGTGTAGCTGGAGCTCACGACCTGCGTGGCCTCGTGCTCCATAAAGTACTGGGCAGGATAGTTGCCGCCGTTGGATCCGCCGGCACCAATCCACACGACGCGCTTGATGCCGCCCTTGCCTGCCTTGTCAGCCAAAACCTGGGAGACGACATCCTTAACCTGTTCCTGAGTAGTCATCGTGCATCAGCCTTTCTTCTCGTTTGATGCTCATCACAGGCATACAAGTTACATACATGTTTTGGTTATGTCGACTAGTTGTATGCTATATTTGTCTTAGAAATTTTGCTGATGCGGTTTTTTATAACTAGCTACCAGCGGTTTTGTTGTTGTATTGAATACATGCTTGATTAGACTCTCATACAGGTTAGATATAGGTTGATCGCATGAACGCTTCGTCTAAAAAGAAACTGGCCCAATACGAGCGCTTGGCAGGCATGCTGCGTGACCGCATCGCCGCCGGCGTCTACGCGCGCGAAGACAAGCTGCCGTCCGAGATGGAACTCATGGACGAATCGGGGCTGTCGCGCAGCACCGTGCGCCACGCCCTTAAGGTGCTCGTTGATGAGGGTCTGGTTCGAACCGAGCGCGGGCGCGGTGCCTTTGTGGCCGACACGCCCGCGCTCCTCGAGAACAACCTGGTGTTTTCGAGCTATACGGCGCAGGTCCAGGGTCAGGGCATGAAGCCCACCACGCGCACCGTGGACTCGGGCTTTGCCAAGGCGGCCGGCAGCATAGCTAAATTCTTTGACGCCGCCGTGGGCAGCAAGCTCGTCAAACTTGTCCGCCTGCGCTACCTGGACGACGCGCCGCTGTGCCTGGAGACCACCTATCTACCACCGAGCTTTGAAGCACTCATCGATCGCGATATCAACGGTTCGCTCTACGCCACGCTGCGACAGGAGTTCCATCGCGCACCGGCACAGGGGCACAAGACCTTTGAGGTGTGCTATGCCTCGCAAAACGAGGCGTTTTTGCTCAACGTCGAGCGCGGACAGGCACTGATCCTGATCACCGACTACGTCTACGACACCGACGGCCGCCCGCTCCATGTCTCCAAGCGCATCCAACGCACCGACCGCGCCAAATACACCGAGCCCATCGGCTAACCTGCCAAAATAAACCTGTCCCTAAATGGCAGGTTTGGGGAGGTCGGGGAACCAGGTTGGTTTGGGTTGGTTAGGGACGCGCTCGGCTAAGACCAGCTCCATCCAGCACATGTCGTACCAGCGGCCAAACTTTTGGGCACAGCGATCGAAGGCGCCCACCAGGCGATATCCCATATGGGCATGGAAATCCTGACTGTTGTGCGTCAGGTATTCATCGTCCTTGTCGTGCGGCGCGGCAATGAGCGCGCACATGTTGGTGATGCCCATCGCAATCAGGCATTGCTTGAGCGCATCGTGCAGCTTGCGGCCCAGCCCGCCGTGGCGCACATCGCGCGCCAGATAGATCGACGTCTCGACCGACCAGTCATATGCCTCGCGGCTGTTGAGCGGACTCACATAGGCATAACCTACCGGACGCCCGTCCAGTTCCATCACCAGATACGGATAGCGCTTGAGCGTACGCTCGATGCGCCCGGCGAACTCCTCAACGCTCGGCACCTCGTATTCGCAGGTAATCGCCGTCTGGCGCACATACGGCTCATAGATGGCAAGCAACGCCGGCGCATCATCGGGCGTCGCCAGGCGAATCGTCGGCTCGGACATCTCGGTCATACAACCCTTCTCCCCAAAGCAAAGGCCACCCTGCGCCAAACCCGGCGCAGGGTGGTCCTCGTCATTACATCAGGCTACAGGACAGCCGCCAGCGCGTCGATATCCTCCTGCGTCGTGGCCCAGCTGGTGCAAAAGCGCACCACCGTGTGGGTCTCGTCGTACTTTTCCCAGTACTCGATCGAGGCATGCTCGCGAATGCGCGCCATGTCCTCGTTGGGCAGAATCACGAACTGCTGGTTTGTGGGCGTCTCCAAGAAGAACCGGTAGCCGTGCTCGTGCAGCACGCGACGAAGCGCCTGAGCGGTTTCGATCGCCTGACGGCCAATCTCAAAATACAGGCCGTCGGTAAAGAGCGCCTCAAACTGCACGCCCGTCAGGCGGCCCTTGGCCAACAGCGCGCCGTGCTGCTTAATACGCGGAATGGGATGCGCCGGGGCGTGCATGCCGCAGAACACCACAGCCTCGCCGCAGAGCGCGCCGCACTTGGTGCCGCCGATGTAGAACACGTCGCACAGCTGCGCCAGCTCGGGCAGGGTAATGTCGCACTCATCGGCCGCCAGCGCATAGGCCAGGCGAGCACCGTCCACAAACAGCGGAATCTCGCGCTTCTGGCACACTGCGTGAATCGCCGCGAGCTCGGCCTTGGAGTACAGCGTGCCGTACTCGGTCGACAGACTCACGTACACGGCGCCCGGGAACACCGTGTGCTCGTAGCTCTCGTTTTCATAGAACACCTGGATATAGTTCTCGAGGTCCTCGGCGTGCATCTTGCCCTCGTAGCCGGGGATGGTGAGCACCTTGTGGCCGCCAAACTCGATGGCGCCCGCCTCGTGGCAGGCAACGTGGCCAGTCTCGGCAGCAACGACGCCCTCGTACGGCGCAAGCAG
>USHT01000025.1 GCA_900554455.1 uncultured Collinsella sp. | reverse complement strand
CAGCAGCACCCTCGCCCTCGGCGGCAGCCTCGCTCGCGGCTTTCTCGGCAGCAAGACGAGCGCGACGCTCGGCAAAGGTCTCCTTCTTTGCGGGCGCTGCCGTCTCGGCGGCATCCTCGTCCGCATCGGAATCGTCATCGACGGCAGTCTTCTTGGGCTTGACCGGTGCCGAAGCGGCCTCGCTCACCGGATCGATAATCTCGGACTGAACAACGGCCGTCATCTTTTCCTGCGTCTCGCGGAACTGACGGATGGCACGGCCGATCGTGCGGCCCATCTGTGGGAGCTTATCCGGGCCAAACAGCAAAAAGCCGAAGACCACGATGATCGCGAGCTCACCCTCTCCAATACCAAACACACATACCTCCAAGGCTCGATGTGAGTCGAGCCCGCACCGCGCCATTCGGCCGGAACTCGTCTATTCATTCGGTCAAGTATAGCGCCCGGACGCCAAAACGTCCGAGCGCATCACAAACATATGCCAAACGGCACGCCCTTTTGGGGGCAAAGATTATGCAGCGGTGATCGAAATCTCCTGGTCGACACCCAACAGCTGAACCACGCGCATTACCGGGGGCTGCACATTGGTGCAGCTAAAGCGCTTGCCGTGGTCGACCGCGTGGTGCGCGGCGCCCACGAGTACGCCAATGCCCGTCGAATCGATGTAGCTCACCTGGGCAAAATCGAGCTCAACGGCCTCAGTGGGCTGCTCGAGCGCCAGGTCGATGGCATTACGCAGGCTATCGGCGTTAGAGATATCGATCTCGCCGGTTACCTTAATGGTGTAGAGCTCTGGCGTGGGGTTGGTGGAAATACCCAAATCCATGTATACGCTCCTTTACGTATCGAAAGTGCGGATAGTACGGGAAGCCGCGCGTTAGGCGCGCTCGGCACGCGCGAGCTCGGCAGCGACAAGCTTAACGGCCAGCACCAGCACATCGAGCGCGGCCTCCAGGTCCTCGACCGTGGGATAGCTCGGCGCGATGCGGATGTTGGTGTCGCGCGGATCCTTGCCATAGGGCCAGGTAGCACCGGCCGGCGTGAGCTTGACGCCCAGGTCAGCACAAAGCGCAGCGACCTTTTGGGCCGAGCCCTCGGGACCATCAAAGCTCACAAAGTAGCCGCCGCGGGGGTGCGTCCAGGTGGCACAGCCCGTATCGCCCAGGCCCTCGGTGAGCTTGCGCTCAACGGCCTCAAAGCGCGGGCGCAGGAACTCGGCATGCTTTTTCATGTGCTCCTTGACCGCCTCGATGGTGGGAAGGAAACGCACGTGGCGCAGCTGGTTGAGCTTGTCGGCGCTGATGAGGCCGGCCTTCAGGCGCTTGGAGAACTCGGCGATGACCGCGGGGCTCGCACCGATAAAGCCGATACCGGCACCCGGGAAGGTGATCTTGGACGTCGAGGCAAAGGCCACCACGCGGTCCTCGGTACCCGCCGCGCGAGCGAGGTCGAAGATATTGGCGAGCTCGTCGGTCTCGTCGTACAGGTCGTGCACGCAGTAGGCGTTGTCCCAGAAGATGCGGAAATCGGATGCGGCCGTGGGCATCTCAACCAGGCGGCGCACAGTGCCCTCGCTAAAGGTGATGCCCGTGGGGTTGGAATACTTGGGCACGCACCAGATACCCTTGATGGAGTCGTCGGCGGCAACCAGGCGCTCGACCTCGTCCATGTCGGGGCCGTTGTCGGTCATCGCGACGGGGACGTTCTCGATACCCAGATCGGCAGTGATGCCAAAGTGGCGGTCGTAGCCGGGAACGGGGCACAGGAACTTGACCTTCTTGCCGTCGTGCGCGGCCTCATAAGCCTCCCAGGGCTCGCTGCCGCACGAGCCGCAACGCCAGAACATACCGGCAATATCGTGCTCGATCAGCAAGCTCGACGAACCCAGCACGAGCGTCTGCTCGGCGGGGCAACCCAGGAACTCCCCCGCTAGCTTGCGTGCCGAGGGAATGCCCTCAAAGCAGCCGTAGTTGGAGCAGTCGACATTGCCGTCGTGCAGATCGGCATCGGCATTGAGGATATCGAGCATGGGTCGAGAGATGTCCACCTGGGAGGGCGACGGCTTGCCGCGGGCCATGTCGAGCGCCAGGCCCTTGGCCTTGACCTCGGCGACCTCGGCCTTGAGCGCCTCGATGGCGGCATCGAGTTCGGTGGTTTCCATCTTCTGGTAGATCGTCTGCATGGGTGCGACCTTTCACGAAGCGGTACGTTGCAATTCTTCTAAGTATAGACCGCCACCGTCGCAACGTTATGAAGCCGTGATAGATTAAGTCCATCGCAATGAATTACGAATCGCCGCGCATGCCGGCATGAAGCGCCCAAGGAGGCACTATGGAGTACGGATCGTTCCAGGCCGAGGAATTCGGCGACCTTCAGCGCCTGGTCGACGGACTGTTTTACGACCGCCACGCCATCGACCGCCTGGATCTGATCGTACAGGCCGAAATCTTGGACCTGGCGCCCGATCTCATGGAAATCGTGAACCTGCTACCGCCCGGCTATTACGACCGCCAGTCACTTTGCGACCAGCTCAACTCCGCCTTGGCCGCCCACGGCTGGGGCGCCATCTACGGCACCGTGGAATAAACCTAGTCATTTAAGAACGTCCCGAATGACTAAAACGCCGCCTGTGATGGTGTTCACAGGCGGCGTTTTCAAACTTGTATGTGCTCTTACTCGTCCTTGGGCGCGGGGTGTTTGCAGACCACGCTCATGTAGATCATGCCGAGCACGGCAGCGGTGACCGAACCGGCAAGGATGGCGGCCTTGGCAGCCAGAACCTCAAACTGGGCCGTCGGGAAGGCAAGACCGCTGATGAGAATCGACATGGTAAAGCCGATGCCGCCCAGAATGCCCACACCGGCGATCATGTGCCAGTTGACATTGCGCGGCAGCTCGCAGGCCTTGAGCTTGACCAAGGCGAACGTCATGCCAAAGATACCGATCGGCTTACCCAGCAGCATGCCAAAGTACACGCCGAGCGTCACCGGGTCGGTGAGTAGCGTGCTCATGTCCACGCCCACTAGGCGAACCTGTGCGTTCACGAACGCAAAGATCGGCAGAATCACAAAGTTAACCGGCGTGGAGATCAGGCGCTTCATGCGGATGAGCGGCGGGGTCACGCGGTGCATGACGCGCTCGACCTTGGTGGTCGAGACGGTAAAGTCATGCTGGCCCAGGATGTGCGCCTCGTCGTCGTAGCGGTCATCGAGCAGCGGCAGGCACTCGCCCAACCAATCGGTGAGGCTATCGAGCTTGACGCCGCACTTGGCCGGGATGGTGAAGGCCAGGATGACGCCGGCAAGCGTAGCGTGCACGCCGCTCTTGAACATGCAGAACCACAGCAGCAGGCCCAGCACCGAATACGGGGCGAGGCGGTAGTGCTGCGTCTTGTTGAGCCACACGAGTGCGCACGTCACAAGCGCGGCGGCGCCCAACCAAAACGGATTGGGGCTCTGACCGTAGAAGATGGCGATGGCGGCGATGGAGATGAGGTCGTCGGCGATGGCGAGCGTCGAGAAGAACACGCGCACGCCGTTGGGCACGCGATTGCCCAAAAGCGACAGCACGCCCAGCGCAAAGGCAATATCGGTTGCCATGGGAATGGCCCAGCCGTTGTGCGCGCCGGCATGGTTAAAGATCAGATAGATGCAGGCGGGAACGACGACGCCGCCCACGGCCGCCAGCATGGGAAGCATAGCCTGGCGCGGGTTCTTGAGCTCGCCGACCGTCATCTCGTACTTAAGCTCAATGCCCACCAACAAAAAGAAAATCGCCATGAGGAAGTCGTTGACGAAAAGTTCAACGGTAAGACCGGCCGTAAGGTTGCCCAGACCCACATACAGCGGGGTCTCCAAAAAGTGATGGATGGCCTCGTAGGCATCGGTATTGGCGCAAATGACGGCGGCGATGGCGGCGAAGACCATGACGGCGGCGGAAATCGTGCCGTTCTCGGCGATGCGCTCCCAAATGTCGTGGCGTTCAAAGCGCTTGCGCTCACGGACGTTGAACAGCTGCTCGGTTGCTGCCATGGGCGGCTCCTTTCACGGGAAAGCTCCCGTCTTAAAAAAGCACGGCCCGCCCAAGTGGCGGTGCCGCGCTCTAACGTATTACGCTTGCATCTAGCCTACCCTGCACGACAAGCACGCAGGCGTGGCCGAAAAGCGGAACCACAGGTTGAACATTATTTGCTCAACGGCACGGGCACGCCTGTCCAAGAGACGACGCGGCGCATGCACAAAAAACGACCGGAGCGCGGGGCGTCCGCGATCCGGTCGTGGCGTTTGGTCAACTAAACCTAGCAGGCGGCCATGATGGGGGCAGCGACCTGCTTCTTACGGGAGAGGACGCCCGGCATCCAGACGCCGTCGTGCTCGTCGGCAATGCCCAGGCCCTTCTGAGCAGCCTCGGTCTCGCCCTCGAGCAGGACCTGCGAGCCCTCCTCCATGATGTCAGTGATGCACAGGACGATGCCGTCGGCGCCCTTCTCGGCGGCGTAGGAGCGCATGGCCTCGCGAATCTCGTCGATCATGCCGAGTGCGCGAGTCTTGTCGACAGTCTCGTACTGGCCGATGAGCAGCTTCTTGCCGGCGGGCTCGAACATCTTGATGTCGTTGCCGACCATCTCGGCTGCGGTGAAGGAGCCAGACGGACGGGTGAGGAAGACCTCCATGCCAAACTTGACCGGGTCGACGCCCACCTGCTCGCCGAGCTTGGCGGCGACGGCGCGGTCGACATCGGTGGTGGTGGGGCTCTTGAGCATGAGCGTGTCGGTCATCATGGCCGAGAGCAGCAGCTTGGCCTGGACGTCGGAAAGCTCAACGCCGAGCACGCCGGCGAGCTTGGTGACGATGGTGCAGCTGGAGCCCCAGGGCAGGCAGATGTAGTGCAGCGGGCCGGCGGTCTCGAAGTCGCCGATGCGGTGATGGTCGACAACACCAAAGACCGTGGCGTCCTTAAGGCCGGCGACGGACTGGGCGGACTCGTTGTGGTCGGTGAGGACGACGAGCTGACCGGCCTCGACGGACTCGATCACGCGGGGCTCGGCAATGCCGGCATCGGCGAGCAGCCTGGCGGACTCGGCCGGAAGCTGGCCCAGAGCGCAAGCCTCGTAGGTGTTGCCGGCATACTCAACCTGGTTAAGCAGCTGGGACAGGACGACGGCGCTCATGATGGCGTCGTTATCGGGGTTCTGGTGACCAAAGACAAGAACGTTTGCCATGGATATCCTCCACTTGATATGTGTACTTGGACGTAGCTATGGTAGCACGCCGATGCCGAGCCTTCGCAGACGGAAGGGCCACGGCATATTTTGTGGCAGGTATGGGGGCCAAGGCTGTCCCTTTTGCACCATGTTGGTGCAAAGTAACCTGACCCCCTTGCACCAGCTATTTACCGGCGGCGCGCAGGGCTACGTAGGCGGCACCGATGATGCCGGCGTCGTTGCCGAGCGAAGCAACCTTAATGGGCGTCTCGCGCGAGGCGGAAAGCGCGTAGCGCTGGAAGTGCTCGCGAACCTTATCGAGGTAGACATCGGCCGAAGCGGACGCGCCGCCACCGATCAGGAACATCTCGGGGTCGACCACGTTGGCGATAAGTGCCAGAGCACGACCGAGATAGTCAGCCATGGTATCAGCAGCTGCCAGCGCGAGCTTGTCGCCCTCGCGGCAGGCCTGGAACACGTCCTTGGAATCGGAGGGGCCGGTGAGCTCGATGGGCTCGACGCCCGCCTTCTTGCACTCGGCCAGGTAATTGCTCACCACGCCGGTGGCGCTGGAATACTGCTCCAGGTGGCCATGGCCGCCACAGCCGCAGGTGCGCTCCTCGGCCGGGTTCAGGCACATGTGGCCAATCTCGCCGCCGGCACCCACAACGCCCGATACCACGTCGCCGTTAACGATAACGCCGCCGCCCACGCCGGTACCGATGGTGACCATCACCACGTTCTGCACGCCCTTGGCAGAACCGAGCCAGGCCTCGCCCATGGCGGCGGCGTTGGCATCGTTCTCATACTTAACGACCGCATCAGGGCAGTGCTCCTGGATGGCGATCTTGAGCTCGGGCAGGTTAATGGCAATGTTGGCCTTGACCTTGGCATCGCCCGACGCCGGGATGGGGCACGGAACGGCCAGGCCAATGCCTGCCACAAAGGCGCGCGGAATCTGTGCCTTGGCGACCACCTGGTCGATAGCCTCGGTCACCGCGGCAAAGCCCGCGGCGTCAACGATAGGAGGCGTGGGCACGCTGGCCTTGGCAAGCAGGTTGCCGTCCTCGTCGAACAGGCCTTCCTTAACCGAAGTGCCGCCGACGTCGATGCCGATGTAGTACTGTTTAGGTTCCATGGGAGCCCACCTTTCTCGTTTAAACATTGCCTGTATGGTACCGCTCTCAAGGCAAAAACCTACCAAAAAGGGACAGGTTTGTTTTGGCAGGTTTTATCTGGGGTAACGCAATTGGCTGCCCAACAGGCCGCGCAAGACCATCCCCAAAAATAAAGGCGCCGGGAGGCGCCCGTCAAAGGGACTATGTTGTCTGTTGGACCGCACGGTCCGTCGCGGCGATAACGCCGACTAGGCCTGAAGTGCCTGCAGCTGCTTGTGAACCTCGATGAGCTCCGTCGCCATGACGCGCATGGTCTCGGTGCCGGCCATCTGGTCCTCGGCATGCAGCAAAATCAACGGGGCCTCGCCGTTACGTTCGCCGTTGGCCTCCTTCTTCAGAAGCCCCATGTGAACATCGTGGCCACCGTTATAGGCCTCGTCGCCCTGCTTGATAAGCTCCTCGGCGGCGTCAAAATCGCCCTCCTTGGCCTTTTGCACGGCATTCATGTACATGCTCTTGGCGGTACCGACGTAGCTGATGATCTCAAAGCAGGTCATCTGCAGTTCGTTCATATCCTCCATGCAGAGCACCTAGCCCATCACGCTGACGCAGTGGTCGATGATGCCGGCAGCGTTCATGCGGCCGTAGTCGACCATGTTGATGACCTCGACCGGAAAACGACCGGCGGCCTCCTTCTCAAAATCGCCCTTGGTGTAGCCGATCTGCGGACCAAGCAGCAACATGTCGCACTCGTCCAGGTGATCGTGGGCCTCGTTCATGGGACGAGCCTCGACCTCAATATCCAGACCACGGTTTGCAACCTCGGCCTGCATCTTCTGGACCAGCAGGCTCGTGGACATACCGGCATTGCAGCAGAGCATGATCTTCTTCATGGTTTCCTCCTTATAACTGCGCGGCGCGCAGACGACAACTGGTTTTATTCCTTGCGGCTATTGTGCCCACCCCCCTGCATCTTTACACAAGGGAGAGAGCTGCGGGCACCGGCGCCGCGTACCGGCGTCCGCAAAGGTGAAAGGGACGAACGTTAGGCGTTCTACTCGGCGAGAGCCTCCTGCTTGGCGATTGCCTTCTCGGAAATCTTCATAAAGGGCAGGTAGACGGCCATGCCAATGACAATCTCGATAGCCTGCCACACGCCAGCGCGCCAGTCAAAGCCCGTAGCGAGCAGGGCATTGATGACGGGAGGCATGGTCCAGGGCACCTGGGCGATGCAGGGGCTGATGATGCCTGCGCAGGTAAGGCCATAGGTGATGCCGATGAACAGGTCGGGAAGGAGGACAAACGGGATCATGAGCGGCAGGTTGTACACGATGGGGTAACCGTAGATAACCGGCTCGTTGATGTTGAACAGACCAGGCAGGATAGCCATCTTGGAAACGGTCTCGGAAGCCTTGTTTTTGGAGAACAGGAGCGTGTCGAGCAGGAGCATGAGGGTGCAGCCCGAGCCGCCGATGAGGGCGAAGCTGTTAACGATCTGCATGTTCATGTAGTGATCGGGCTGGATGGTGCCACCGGCGGCAAAGGTAGCCATGTTGTCGACGATGAGCATGGTCAGGATCGGCTCGACGGTAGCGCCAGAGATGGTGGACTGGTGAATACCGACGCAGAACAGCAGGTTAGCAAGGGTGTAGATGAGGATAACAGCCCACGGACCAGCGTTCATGATGCTCTTGAGCGGGTTGGAGATGCACGTGGAGATGATGGTGCACAGATCGGTGCCGGCGCACACGGCGAGCAGGGCTGCGGCAAGAGCGAAGACCGCGAGGTTAAGCAGCATCGGAATCATGACGTTGAAGGAGTTGGAGACCGCGGGAGGCACGCCCTCGCCCAGCTTAACCTTGAGCTTCTCGACGCCAGAAATCTTGATGAAGAGCGAGACGGAAAGCAGGGCGATGATAATAGCCGAGAACAGACCGTTGGTGCCGGTGTTGGCAGTCGAAAGGGCGCCCGTGACCTCGGCGGAGGTGATCTTGTCGGTGAGCAGTGGGCTCGTGGCGGCAAGCGTGGCGGTGATCTGCTGCGGCATCATGATGACGAAGGCAGAGATAGCGACGACCATGCAAGCAAGCGGATTATCGAAGCGCTTGTTCTTAGCGAGGCTGTAGCCAATCAATCCGGCCAAGATAATGGCAGAGACGTTGAGGGTGCCCAGCGTAATCGCCGAACCCCACGTCTGAAGGTTGGCAAGGCCCGCCGCATCGAGCGGGAACAGAGGGAACACGACGTTGTTAATAAGAACCGCGATACCCGCAAGGATATAGAGCGGCGTGATGGTCGCGAAGGCGTCACGCAGGGAACGCAGGTGAACCTGGTTTCCCACCTTCGCAGAGACCTCGGCAAACTTGTCGAGGAAGCTCTTTCCGTTGTCACTGGCCATGATTGCTCCTAACTTTCAAATCCGGCCTTTCCTATGCGCACGGTGGTCTGTCGCCCTCTGCCACCAGATGTGCCATGTGTTGCGCGCGGCGGCGCGCGGTCTGGACGTTCGTCCGGTCGCTAATCAACCACGTGGGTCGTGGCGACCTGTTTGAGCCAGGCCGCCGACTTCTTAAGACGGCGCTTATAGCCATCCATCAGATCGACCTCGACAAAGCCATAGCGATTCTTAAAGGCATTGGCCCAAGACCAGTTATCGATGACGGCCCAATAATGGTATCCGCGGCACTTGGCGCCCTCGTCGATGGCCTTGGCCACCCACTCCAGGTGCTGACGTACAAAGTCGACGCGGTAGTCATCCTGGATGGTTCCTTCGGCGTCACGGTTCTTGTATTCGTCCATGATGCCGATGCCGTTCTCGGAAACGAACCACTCAAGATCGGGGTAGTTCTTAGCGCAGTCCATGCCAAAGTCGTAGAGGCCCTGCGGGTAGATCTCCCAGCCGCGGCTCTCGTTCATAACGGCGTCGGGCCATACGTACTCGTCGGCAAAGTGCGGCAGGCCGTACTGGTCGACCTTGCTCGCCGGCGCCTGAACACGCGTGGGGTGGTAGTAGTTGCAGCCTAGCCAGTCGACAACACCCTGCTTGAGGATCTCTTGGTCGCCGGCGCGGAACGGGAGCTTAACGCCGCCCTCGGCCAGGCTGTCGAGCACGTCGGCAGGAAGCTCGCCCTTGGTGATGAGGTCGAGCCACCAGCGGTTGTTGATGCCGCTGGTCATGCGCACGGCCTCGAGGTCCGCCTCGCTGGGGTTCTCCTTGGTGTAGACCGGGGTAAAGCAGTTGATCATGCCGATCTTGGCATCGGCGCGAATAGCGCCCTCGTCATAGGCGCGACGATAGTTGGCCACGGCCAGCGCGTGCGCCAGCGAGATGTGATACTGCACGGTGCGGGCGCGGTTGAAGTCGTGGAGCTGCGGGAACCACACGCCCTCCTGATAGCGCTGCTCGGGCTCGACGATGGGCTCGTTAAAGGTGAACCAGTACTTAATCTCCTGGCCAAACTCGTGGAAGGCGACGTCGGCGTAATGTGCGTAAGCCTCGACAACCTCACGGCTCTCCCAGCCGCCACGGTTAAAGAGGTAGGTGGGCATGTCAAAGTGGTACAAGTTGACAAACGGCTCCAAGCCGGCTTCGCGAGAGGCGCGGAACAACTCGTGATACCACGCGGCACCTTCCTCGTTGAGGTTGCCGTCGGCATCGAGCAGACGGCTCCACTGGATGGAAGTGCGATAGGTATCCAGACCCAAGTCCTTCAAAATGCGAAGGTCTTCCTGGT
>USHT01000024.1 GCA_900554455.1 uncultured Collinsella sp. | reverse complement strand
TCGCCCACGTGGGCGACTCTCGCGCCTATCTGCTCCACGAGGGCACGCTCATCCGCGTGACCCGCGACCACTCCTACGTGGAGGAGCTCGTGGACGCCGGCGAGATCACGGCAGACGAGGCTCGCGTCCACCCCAACCGTTCGGTCATCACCCGCGCGCTGGGCTCGGACCCCGCCATGTATGCCGACCACTTCACTCTGCATATCGAGGAAGGCGACCGCCTGATCCTGTGCTCCGACGGCCTCTCGAGCATGATTCCCGATAGCGATATCGAGAACATCGCCACGCAGTCCTCAACCGCGCAAATCTGCGTCGACAACCTAGTGGACGCGGCGCTTGCCGCCGGCGGCCACGACAACGTGACCGTAGTAGTCGTTGACCTGGTTGACGATGGCGTCATGCGCGAGGCGCAACGCGTGCGTCGCCGCAACGTTACTATCGCCGCCATCCTGGCCCTCGTCTTTGTGCTGGCAGCTGGCATCTGGGCCTACACGGGTGTCACCGGCTCGTACTACCTTGGTACCTACCAGGGCAATGTCGCCGTCTGGCGCGGCCTGCCCGGCAAGCCACTCGGACTCAAGCTCCACTGGCTCGAAAGCGAAACCAGCATCAAGCTGTCCGACCTGCCCGAAGACACGCAAAACCGCCTCAAGGCGGGCATTCCGCAAACAAGTGTCGACGATGCGCAGGACACGATATCCAAGTACCGCCACCAGATCGACGAGGAGCAGACCCGCCAGGTGATCGACGCGCAAACGATTCGCGACAACACCAATCAGGGATCGACCTCCGAATCAGATTCCGAGAAAACCGCCGAACAGTCCGCCGAGGCCGAAGCCTCCGATAAGAATTAGAAAGGGAGTGCCGCTTATGAGTCGCCGCAACACCGAGCTGCTCTTGCTCATCGCCTCGGCGTTCCCCGTCATCCTGCTGTATGCGATGTACGTCCTCACCGCGGGCGCTGCCATCTCCTTTGAGACGCTCGCCGTACCGATCGGCCTCTTTGCCGCCTTTGCCGCGGCCCACATTGCCGTGCGCATCTTGGCGCCCGGTGCCGACCCCGCCATCCTGCCCATCGTATTTATACTTTCGGGCATCGGCATCACGTTCGTGACGCGCCTCGCCCCCGCTCTCGCCATCTCACAGCTCATCATCCTGTTTGTCTCGGTGGCGCTCATGGTGGGAACGCTTGCACTAGTCAAAAACCTCGACGTGGTCATGCGCTACAAGTACACCTTTGGCATCATCGGCATCATTCTGCTGATGCTGCCTATCTTTATCGGCACCACGATCTCGGGCTCCAAGCTGTGGATTCGCATCGCGGGCTTTACCATCCAGCCCGGCGAGTTCGCCAAGGTCTTTATCGTCCTGTTCCTGGCCGGCTACCTGGCCGAGAACCGCGAGCTGCTCTCCATCTCCAACCGCAAGATTCTGGGCTTTAAGATCCCTCGCCTGCGACTGCTGCTGCCGCTGTTTGCCGTGTGGGGTGTGTGCCTGCTCGTCGTCGTCTTCGAACGCGACCTGGGTTCGGCCGTGCTGTTCTACACCATCTTCTTGCTGATGCTCTACGTTGCCACGGGGCGCTTTTCGTATGTCGTTATCGGCCTTGCGCTCTTAGCTGTCGGAGCCGTGGGCGCCTACAAGTTCCTGTCGCACGTTCAGGTGCGTTTCCAGGTTTGGGTCGATCCGTTTAAGGACGCCCAGGGCCAGGGCTACCAGATCGTCCAGTCGCTCTTCTCGCTTGCCGATGGCGGCCTGGTCGGTGTTGGCATCGGCAACGGCATGGCCAACAACATCCCTGTCGTCGAGTCCGACTTTATCTTCTCGGCCATTGGCGAGGAGATGGGCCTTTTGGGCGGCGGCGCCGTGCTCATCCTGTTTATGCTCTTTGCCGTGCGTGGCCTCACCACAGCTGCCCGCGCTAAATCCGACCTCGCCGCCTTTAGCGCCACCGGTCTTACGGCAGCCATCAGCTTCCAGGCCTTCTTGATCGTGGGCGGCGTCACCCGCCTGATCCCGCTGACCGGCGTCACTCTGCCCTTTATGAGCCAGGGCGGCTCCTCGCTGCTGGCAAGCTTTATCATCGTCGCGCTCCTGCTGCGCGCCGGTGACGAGGCGACCGGACGCGAGGCCGAGCTTACCGGCACCGGCACCATGGCCGCCATCACCGATGATCAGGTCGCATCGGCCGCCGCCCCGACGGGCACGCGCTTTGCCACCTCGTCTTCCTACGGCAGCGGCAGCCATTCCGTCGGCTCGCGCATGCGTCGTCGCCTGCTCGACACGCCTGAATCCGGTGTGCTCGGCCGCGTGGCGCTCGCCAACCGTCTAACCCGCGCGGTGCTCGCCTTTACGGCGCTGTTCGCCATCCTTATCGGCAACCTCACCTATGTCCAGGTCATCAAGGCCAAGGACTATCAGGACATGCCGACCAACAACCACACCATCGCCCGCTCCAAGTACATCCAGCGCGGCTCCATCATCACGTCCGACGGCGTGACGCTGGCCGAGTCGCTGCAGCAGGAGGACGGCACCTACGTACGCTCCTACCCCAACGGTAACCTGGCAGCGCACGTGGTTGGCTACGTGAGTCAGCAGTATGGCACCACCGCCATCGAGAGCGTCATGAACGACACGCTCACCGGTTCTAAGGACTACTCCAGCTGGAACAACGCCATCGCGTCGCTCGCGGGCCAGACCCAGCCGGGCAACACCGCCAAGCTCACCATCGACTCGCGCATCCAGACGGCGGCCGAGCAGGCACTCAAGGGCTTTAAGGGCGCTGTAGTGGTCATCGACCCGCGTACCGGCGCGGTGCTCGCATGTGCCAGCTCGCCCACCTATGACAACACCAACATCGATGCCCTGCTGCAGACGGGCGGCGGCGAGGACGGCTCCATGTACAATCGCGCCATGGACGCGCTGTACACGCCGGGCTCAACGTTTAAGGTCGTTACGCTTTCCGCGGCACTCGAGACCGGCACCGCCAGCCTTACCAGCACCTACCAGGCGCCCGGCTCCATGGACATCGGCAACGCACCGGTCACCAACTCTGCCAACGAGAGCTACGGCACCATCAGCCTGCAGCAGGCCTTTGCCGTGTCCTCCAACGTCGTCTTTGGCCAGGTGGCAAACGAAGTTGGCGCAAATACGCTCGTACAGTTTGCCAACGCCTTTGGCTACGGCCAAAAGCTCGGCCAGGACCTGACCTCCGCGGCCTCCATCATGGCCGACCCGTCGCTCATGACCGAGTGGGAGACCGCCGGCGCCGGCCAGCCTGTCGGCATGGACCACACGCCCGGCCCGCAGACCACCGTCATGCAAAACGCCGTGATTGCCGCCGCCATCGCTAACAGCGGCGTGGTCATGGACCCGTACTTTGTAGCCCAGGTACTCGCCCCGGACGGAACCGTGGTCAAGACCACGCAGTCCCGCTCGCTTGGTCAGGCCGTCAGCTCCGCCACGGCCGACCAGGTCAAGCAGGCCATGCTTGCCGTCGTCCAGTCCGGCACCGGCACCGATGCCCAGATCCCCGGCGTCAAGGTCGCCGGCAAGACCGGCTCGGCCGAGACCGGCGGCACCAACGTCAACTCGATGTTTGTTGGCTTTGCACCTTACGATTCACCCACGGTCGCCATCTCGGTGGCCTTGGAGGATTTCGACAAGCATGACGTCAAGGCCGCCAAGATTGCCGGTATCGTCCTGACCGCGGCGCTTGCCGCACAGGGAGCGTGATGCCCGTGATCGAATCGGACACCCGAGGCGCGCCGCGGCCGAAGAGTTAGCGGCAACGCGCCACACGGCCCCAGCGGCCACATCGTAGGTACTACACACATCGTTGAGCGAATAGTTATGTTAGGAGCAGGAATGGAACAGAGGGTCCTCGGGGGAAGATACCTCCTCAAGGATAAGGTGGGAACAGGCGGCATGGCGACCGTCTACCGTGCACAGGACCAGGTCCTCGACCGCACGGTTGCCGTCAAGATCATGCTGCCGCAGTATGCTGGCGACGCGACCTTCGCCGCACGCTTTAAGCAGGAGGCCCAGGCAGCAGCCGGCCTCTCCTCCCCCTATATCGTGGGCGTCTACGATTGGGGCAAGGACGGCGACACCTATTACATCGTCATGGAGTACCTGCGCGGTACCGACCTTAAGAGCGGCATCAAGAGCCACGGCGCCCTCGACCCCAAGAAGGTCGCGCAGATCGGCTCGCAGATCAGCTCCGCGCTTTCGGTCGCCCACAAGCACGAGATCATCCACCGCGACATTAAGCCGCAGAACATCATGGTGCTGCCCGACGGCAACATCAAGGTGATGGACTTTGGCATCGCGCGCGCCAAGAACAGCCACCTCACGCAAGACAACAACGTGCTGGGAACCGCCCACTACGTCAGCCCCGAGCAGACCCGTGGTCAGGACCTCGGCCCCACCTCGGATATCTACTCGCTGGGCGTCGTGATGTACGAGTGCGCCACCGGCCGCGTCCCCTTTGACGGTGACGACGCTATCTCGGTCGCACTCAAGCAGGTCAACGAGCTGCCTATTCCGCCGAGCCAGATCAACTCCGGTGTCGACGCCGACCTTGAGCGCATCATCCTCAAGTGCATGGAGAAGGACCCGGCAAACCGCTTCCAGACCGCCGACGAGCTGCGTCAGGTGCTCAACAGCTACCTGTCGGGCCGTGCCGTCAACGTCTCGGAGCCCACGCGCATCATCGGTGCCCCCGGTGAGCTGGGAGCCACCAAGACTCGCGAGCTTTCCGATCAGACGCGTGCCATGGTGCGTCCCGTCTCGGGCGTGAGCGGCCAAAATACCGCCCGCAGCTCGGTTTCGGGCTCCACCGGCTCCTACGAGGTCGAAAAGCCCAAATCCAACAAGAACAAGATCATCGCCGCCGTGGTGGCAGCGGTTGCCGTCATCGGCATCGTGGTGGCCTTTGCCACAGGACTCTTTGGCGGCGAGCAGGTCACCGTGCCCGATGTGCTGGGCAAGGACCAGCAGACTGCCGTCGAGCTGATCAAGGAAGCCGGCCTCGAGGTCGGCACCATCGACCAAAGCTACAACGACGATGTCGACGAGGGCAAGGTCGCCGAGCAGACGCCCAACGGCAACACCAAGAAGACCAAGGGCACCAAGGTGAACCTGGTAATCTCCAAGGGCCCCAAGCCCTCCGAAAAGGTTGAGGTTCCCAAACTTGTCGGCCTGACCAAGGACCAAGCAGAAGCCGCACTGGCAAGCGTTGGCCTGAAGGGCAACGCCTCCGAGGAGGCCAACGAGGCTGATGAGGGCCAGGTCTTTGAGCAGGGCACCGAAGCCGGTAAGGAAGTCGCGAAGGGCACGACCATCTCGTACAAGGTCTCGAGCGGCCCGGATACCACGTCCGTCCCCGACCTGACCGACATGACCGAGGCCCAGGCGCGCAACGCCCTCGATATGGCAGGCTTTGGCGTCGACGTGAGCTACCAGGAGAACGACTCGGTTACCGAGGGCACCGTGATCAGCTGGAACCCCAGCGGCAAGCAGAAGCCCGGCGCCACGATTACCGTCGTCATTGCCAAGAAGTCCGGCAAGGCCACCGTCCCGGGCAACCTGTACGGCAAGAGCATCTCCGCCGCCGTTACCGCGCTCAACAACGCCGGTTTCTATAACATTGGCTTCTGTGACCAGAACGGCAATCCCGTAAGCGGTAACGAGGATGCCACCGTTACGGGCGTCTCCCCCACTGGCAAGCAGTCCACCGACAGCACGATTACGCTGACGGTCGCACTTTCTGGTTCGGGCTCGGGCACGAGCACGAGCACGGGCGACGATTCCGGTACGACCAACTAGTCGCCACCCCACCGCTTATCGCGGCTTTCGCCGCAAACATATTCGCTCACAGGCGCCCGCTTGCTCCCCCAGCAAGCGGGCGCTTTCTTTATCTGAAGCAGCGAATACTACGGCATGCCTTAAACCAAAAGAGCCCGGCACCGTAGCGGTACCGGGCTCGATATTCCTCTGGTGCCCCCGGGCGGATTCGAACCGTCGACACCCGCTTTAGGAGAGCGGTGCTCTATCCCCTGAGCTACGGAGGCATGTTGTACTAGTGTAGCAGATTTACGCCGTTGTAATACAGCGTATAGCCACTCTTCGAAGTTGCGGTGGAACAGCCCTCCGGAAAGTGTGTCCCACTATCCAGGCAAATTCTGGGTCAAACTTTCCCAATGGGACCTCGCTGGAAACTGTGTCCCAGAATTTCGGCTCGAAACGGGACACAGTTTCCCAAACGACCCCGTTCCGGAAACTACATCCCGGAATCGGCGCTCGAACTGGGATGCACTTTCCCGATCGAGCCCCATGGGAAACTGGGCCCCACTTTGAGGAAGGCGCTCTTTAACGACTAGTTACCTTTGTGGAAGAGGTTTTTGATAACGGAGGGGATGCTCTTGGCGCCCTTGGCCGTCACATCGATAAAGTCGGGCGAACGCACGAGCTTATCCTCGTCGACGTACTTGCGGACCGCGCGAAGCGTCTCTTTGTCGTCGCGCGTCGAAAACGTAAAGTGACCGTTGTCCTTGGTGAAGATGGCAAAACGCGTAATCTTCTTGGTGCCGCGCAAAACCTCGGCGGCAATATAGTCGACCTCGTCCCACGGGATTTGAATATAATCCTCGGGATTGCGCTCGTTATAGTACTCAAACGCCTTATTGCCCACCATCACGTTACCGTGGCTGGTAAGCCCCATCAGGCAGGTTGCCGGCGTTGCCAGATCGACCGTGCTGTTCTGAGATTGCGCCATACGCGCCTCGCCCTCCAATAAAAACAATCGGACCGCATCCAGTGTACCCACCGGGTGCGGTCCGTTTCAATGGCTCAAAAGCCCTTACCTAGCAACTCTCGGTCTTAAGCCGAAGCGTGCTTACATGAAGCCGCAGAAGCGACCGATGATGCCGACGGCGAAGAGAGCCAGGATGATGACGATCGGGCTGACCTTCTTCTTGAGGAGCTTGCAGACCAGCAGGGTCAGGCACACGGCGGCAAGGCCGGGGATGAGCTGATCGAGGTTGGCCTGAAGCGTGGTGACCTTCATCTGATCAAGGGCGGTAGCACCGACGGAGTTGTACATCGTCAGCGCTTCCTTGATACCCTCGGAACCGGAGGGCAGGCTAGCCCAGTCGATAAAGGCGCCAGCAGACTGCTTGACCGTGGAGACGATCGGGGTGAAGGAAATGGACACCCAGCGCTCGACCAGGGCGCCGATGATGAACATACCCAGGATGGAAGCGCCCTCGGTGACCTTGCCCATCAGACCACCGGAGAGGTCCTTGGCGATGGAGGAGCCGACCTTGTAGCCAAACTCCTGCGTGTACCACAGGAAAGCGTAACGGATGATGTTCCACGCGAAGAAGAACAGCAGCGGACCGACGATGCTGCCGGACATGGCCAGGGAAGCGCCCAGAGCGCCCAGAATCGGGCGAAGGGTGAACCAGAAGACGGGGTCACCGACGCCGGCGAGCGGGCCCATCATACCGACCTTGACGCCCTGGATGGCGACGTCGTCAATCGGGGCACCGTTGGCGCGCTCCTCCTCGAGAGCGAGGGTAACGCCAATGACGGGGGCGGAAACATAGGGGTGGGTGTTATAGAACTCCAGGTGGCGCTTAAGAGCGGCAATCTGGTCATCCTTGCTGGTGTAGAGCTTCTTGATCGCAGGGATCATTGCGAAGCACCAGCCGCCGTTCTGCATACGCTCGTAGTTCCACGAGCCCTGAAGGAACTGATGACGGAAGCAAACCTTCTTGCGGTCAGCCTTGGTGAGCTGAATCTTGTTCTCTGCCATATGTATCACTCCCCTCCTACTCGTAATCGTTCAGAATGTCGCCGAGCGGGTCGCCGGAGCCACCGCCCATGCCGCCACCCTGCTTGGCCAGATCCTTAAGGCCAAGGTAGATGAGGGCAAGGGAGATGCCGATGAGACCAAGGGCGATCAGCGTGAGCTGAGGGATGGCAGCAAGGACAAAGCCGAGGACGAAGAACGGCCAGGTCTCCTTGGTGGCCATCATGTTGATGACCATGGCGTAACCGACGGAAGCGACCATGCCGCCGCCGACAGCCATGCCGCCGGACAGCCAGTCGGGCATAGCGTTAAGCGCGTTGGTAACGGCCTCGGCCGGGATGACGCACAGAAGCACTGCCGGGATGGCGATACGAAGGCCCTGCATGAGGATGGCAGCATACTGCCAGCGCTCGATGCCGGAGAAGTCGCCCTTCTCGGCGCAACCGTCCATGGCGTGAGCGATAGCGGTAGCAATGGTACGGCAGATCATGGTCAGGAACAGACCAGCGACCGACAGCGGGACGGCGACGGCGATAGCGGTGGTAACGGCCTTGGCCGAATCGGTGGCGCCACCGTTGAGGGCGAGCACCATGATGATCGAAGAAGCGACCGAGGCCAGAGCGGCGTCAGGCGCGACAGCGGCGCCGACGTTAGCCCAGCCAAGGGCCATCATCTGGAGCGAACCGCCCAGGAGGATGCCCTCCTGAAGGTGACCGGTTACGAGACCGATAAGCGTGCATGCCACGAGCGGCTGATGGAACTGGAACTCATCCAGAATGCCTTCCATACCGGCAAGCAACGCGACAATCGCAACAAGCAGAATAGTGATTGCAGACATGTATCGGACCCTCCTTTACTATGCTTGAGCGGCCAGTTCGGCCTTAGCTTTCTTCAACATGGCGTCGAGATCCTCGGAGGAATCCGAAGGAACCTTGCGGACCTCGAACTTGACGCCCTTGGCCTTGAGGGCCTCGAGAGTCTTAACGTCATCATCGCCCATAGCGACGGCGTTGGTGACGACGACCTTGCCCTTGGAGTGAGCCATGGAACCGATGTTGACTTCCTTGATGTCGACACCGGCCTCGATGGCCTTGAGCAGATCCTGCGGGTTCTCAAAGAGCAGCATGGCCTTGGTGTCACCAAAGCGCGTGTCCTTGACGACCTCGGCCATCTTCTTGATGGGCACGACGTTGGCATGGACTCCCGGAGGGGCAGCCTGCTCGATCATGGTCTTGCGGAGCTCGTCGTGAGCAACGCCGTCGGAAACCACGATGATGCGGTTGGGGTTGATCTGCTTGGTCCACGTGGTGGCCACCTGACCATGAAGCAGACGGGTGTCGATACGGACGTGGGCAATCTTGATGTGCCCGTCGCCGATGACCGTTCCCGGAGGGATGGCGCCTGCAGGAGCAGCGGCGGCCGCAGCCGGCTTCTTCTCCTCGGGCTCCAGAGACTCGGGCTTGACGCGCACGCCAGCCTTAGCCTCAGTCACGAGATGTTTTGCGATCGCATGTGCAGTGTTCTTTGCGTCAAAGCGCTGCGAATATGCCTCGATGAGCATAGGCAGGTTGACACCGGTGACGATAGCCCAGGAATCATGGCCCTCGATGAGCCCGCTGATCTGGTTGAACGGCGTGCCGCCCCACAGATCAACGAGGAAGAGCACCTGCTCCTGGTCCTCGAAGGAAGCGATTGCTTCCTCGACCTTGGCACGGAAGTCGTCGGGGCCCATGCTCGGCTCGAGCGAGACCACGGCAACAGACGGCTGATCGCCAAAGACCATCGAGCCCGTCTGCTTGATTCCAGCTGCCAAGTCCCCGTGGCTAGCAAGAACAATACTTACCATCACATAACCTCCTTTTTGTCTACGTATTTCCTACACGACATGAAGGAAGTATACCTGTTTGGTTTGTGGAATTATAGCTAAATTCGCAAAAGGTTGGATTATTTGTTTAAACGTCTAAGTTTGTTACAAATTGATTACGTTGCCGGTTTACAGCTTATTGCCTGCTAAAACGTGATTTGCTGATTGCTTTCAAAGACATATAAAGGTGCACCGTTCGTTAAGACCGCTTTTAGGTGAATCCCAATGCGTCTGCGTGCCACCATTTTGTTTAAACAGACATGACTTGACTAACCGAAGCAAATATGTTTAGAACTCTAGCCCATGTAGACATTAGATGTTAGGCGATGTGGAGAGGGTTGGCGGCATCGACGGCGTCGAGGACGTCGGAAGGGCCGTCGGGGGCAGCGTCTGCCGGTTCCTCGTCGGGGGTCTCGATCTGCTTGATCATGACCTCCTGGCCCTGCAGCAGGTATGTTTCGCCGCTACCGCAATGGGGGCAGGTCTTGCCGTGCTCGACCGTCGCGTAGTCGCGACCGCATGCCGCGCAATGCGTCACGGCCTCGACGGGCTCCACAATAAGCTCCGCGCCCAGCGTGATAGGCTTTTTATCTGCCGCCCAGCGCCAAGCGTCGAGCAGCAAGTCGGGAACGACGCCCGAGACCTCGCCCAGCAGCAACGTCACGCTCGAAACGCGACGCACGCCATGAGCGCGCGCCACATTCTCAACATCGCGAATGATGTGATAGACGATTCCGAGCTCGTGCATTTATTTCCTTCCGCCGTTCTACCGAACGGCGGTCGGCTTGACGCTGCGCGAGCCCCAGACGGGCGATCTGCCTTTCAATCGTCGGGCATGGGCAAAAGCCCTATGCCCTCCTCTTTCA
>USHT01000023.1 GCA_900554455.1 uncultured Collinsella sp. | reverse complement strand
TTACAGATCGAGATTGTTCGGCCCGGGCCGCCCGTTCGTCTAAATCTGTAACAGCTAGGACCGAAAAACTCGGCTAGATGTTACAGATTGAGATGAACAGGAGGACGGGTGCGGTCTAAACAAAATGGCCCGCGCATCACACATCGATGCACGGGCCATTTATTGTCTGCAAGCGGCAGGTGGTGTCAGCGTCTTATGCCTCGAGGTTTTCCTCGATCCAGGCGACGGCACCCTTGGGATCCTTAGTGAGGTCGATGTACTGTTTGCCCTTGGGCGACAGCAGCGTGATGCCCAGGCGGTCGGTGTCGGCCTTCATCTCGTTGTAATAGGTGCGAACCTGCGGAGCCAGGACGATGACGTTGTACTGGTCCATGATGGCGTAGTGGCTGCCGTAGGCACCGGCGTTGGCGGTAATGTCGATGCCCAGCTCGTCGGCGCCTTCCTTAAGCGCGTTGGCGAGCAGTGCAGAGGTGCCGGCGCCAGCGCACAGAACCAGAACCCTCAGATCCTTGCCCTTAAGGGTGGACGGAGCTGCGGAGGCCTCAGTGGCAGAAGCGGTCTCGACAACAGGAGCCTCAACGGCGGCGGTCTTGACGGCCTTGGTCTCCTCGGCCTCTTCTTCGGCCAGGGTCTCGGCCTCCTGCTTGCACAGGACGTTGTCGTAGGCCTTGCAGAACGGGTAGTAGATCAAGAAGTCAACGACCAGCAGGACGACAACCAGGACCAGAGAGATCGGCTGGAAGTTGGTGTCGATGAAGGTGCCGATCGGTCCGGGGAGTGCCCACGGCATGGCATAGATAAAGCCGTTCATGCCCAAAAAGTCGATGAAGAACTTACCAATGAGGACGTTGGCCACGGGGGCAAACAGGAACGGGATCAGGAAGTACGGGTTGAGGATGATGGGCGCGGCGAACAGCAGCGGCTCGTTGACGGCGAACATCACGGGCACGACAGAGGCTTTGCCGACGGCCTTGAGCTGCTTGGAGCGCATAAAGAGCAGGAAGATGATCGGGACAATGAACGTGGCGCCGGTGCCGCCGAGTTCGCCGATGTAGTTACCGAAGTTTTCGGTCAGGGCGAGGGCGGGGTGACCGCCGGCCTGCAGCGTGGCGAGGTTGGTGGTGATGTTGCCAAACAGCGCGGCGTTGAGGGCAGGCTTAACGACCGAGGGGCCGTGGATGCCCATGAACCAGAACAGCGGGATCATGAACCAGATGAGGGCGAGGCCGGCGTAGGAATCGGCAGCGGCGAACAGCGGGCTCACCAGCGTGGAGATGACGTTGGCAAACGGGACGGCCAAGCAGGTGCGGCAGATAACGTCGATGACGGCGACAAACAGGATGGAGAAGCTGAAGGCGAAGATGTCGCGGAAGTTCTGGGCGATGGCGCCGGGGACTTCTTTGGGCAGCTTGATGGTGATGTCTCGCTTAATGCAGAAGGCATAGATGTTGACCGTGGCAAATGCGGCGACAAAGGAGCTCAGCAGGCCCTTGGTGCCCATGTTGTCGGTAAAGAACACCGAGACATCGGCGCCGTCGATCTTGGCACTCGTCTGGGTAACGGCCAAGATGAGCATAGCGCACATGGCGGCGACCATGGTGCTCGTGGCGTTGATGGCCTTGCCGGCAGGCATGCGGCGGTTCTTGGAGCCGGTCAGCGCGCTTGCGGTGGTGCCGGCGACCATGATGCCCACGACGCCCATCGTGAAGTTGTAAACCTTGTTGCAGAAGTTCACGACGTCGACGTTCCACCAGTCGGGCAGCGTAAAGCCGCCGACCGTGGCGACAACGCCCGGCAGGGTCGAAATAAGCAGGAAGACAGAAGAAGACAGGATGATGGGCATTGCTGCCAAAAAGCCGTCTTTAATGGCCTGAAGGTAGATGTTCTTAGAGACCTTGTCGAAGTACGGCTGACCTTTCTCCAAGAACTTAACGATCGATTCCATAGTTCACGCTCCTCTTTGCATGAAATCTTAATGGCATGGACGTTGAAAACCTATATGGTCTCCCGCTTGCTAAAAGCCCGGGTGCAGGCGGGGTCGGTCCCAGGGGGAGAGAGGGGAGCGGCTGGGTTTGTATCGCATAGGGCCGCTCCCTTCTCGGGGGAAAGCGAGGCGATGCGCTACTGCGCGTCCGCCATAGTGTCGGCGAGCTCCTTGTACCAGAGTGCCGACTGCTTGATGTAGCGTTTTTGCGTGTCGAAGTCGATGTAGAACAGGCCGTAGCGCTTGTTATAGCCGTTGGCCCACGAGAACTGGTCCTGCAGGCTCCAGATAAAGTAGCCCTGGACGTCAACGCCCTCGGCGCGCGCCTGGAGCACCTTCTCCATGTGCTGGTCGACAAAGTCGATGCGTTCGGGATCGGCGACGATGCCGTTTGCGTCGGGCTCGGGGTCCTTGTGGCCCAGGCCGTTTTCGGTGATATAGATGACGGGGAGGTTGGGATAGGTGGCGCTGATGTGCTTGAGCGTGTCGTAGAGGCCTTGCGGGTAGATGAGCCAATCCCAGTCGGTGGTGGGGATACCCGGCATATCGACCTGCTGCCCGACGCCCTTAAACTTAAAGCACGAGGTGCCCTTGTCTCCGGTGCCGTTAAAGCTGTTGGTTGACTCGCCATCGTAGGCGGCGATAAACGCCGACTGATAGTAGTTGAGGCCGAACATATCGTTGCGGGGCGCCGCCTTGGCGAGCTCCTCCATGTCGCTGTCCTCAACCGTAAGCGTGGCGTTGTTGGCACGCAGAATCTCGTTGATGAGTGAGAGGGTGCGCGCGGAGTAGTGACCCAGGAAGGCGCCGTCCATGATGAAGTCGGTGTAGAAGGCGTTGTACAGGTCAGCGGCGTGCTGGTCGGCGGGCGAGTCTGTGGCAGGATATGCCGGCGTCAGGACGTTGACCATGCCAATGCGTCCGCCCAGGTGCTCGGTCTCGTCAAGATCCTTATACAGGTTGACGGCGCGGGCGTGGGCAACGAGCTCGTTGTGCTGGCTCTGGATGCCGCTCGTCACATCAAAGTGATGGTTGGGTGGGAAGTTGCCTTGGATGTATTGGGAGTGCGAGAGGCTGATGAGCTCGTTGATGGTGAACCAATTCTTGACCTCGCGGAACTCGCGGAAGCAGAACTCGGCATAGCGCACATAGGCGTCGACGGTCTTGCGGTTGAGCCAGTCGCCCTGGTTGAACAGGGCGGCGGGGGAGTCAAAGTGATGCAGGGACACATAGGGCTCGACGCCATACTTTTTGCAGCAGGCGAACAGCTCGTGGTAGTGCTTAACGCCCTCGGCGAGGGGCTCGGCATCGTCGCCGTTGGGGAAGATGCGGGTCCAGGCGATGGACACACGAATGGCGTTGAGTCCATGCTCGGCAGAAAGGCGGATATCCTCCTCGTAGCGGTTGTAGAAATCACTGGCCGGGTCGGGCAAAAAGCGACCCTGGGCGACAAGGTAATCGTCCCACATGGTCTTACCCTTGCCTGCCACCTTCGTGGAACCTTCCGTTTGGTACGCGGCGGTTGCGGCGCCCCAAACAAAGCCCTTCGGCAGCTGCTGTACGCGGTTTAGCAAAGACATATGCATACACCCTCTCGTCTTGCTGTTCGATATTGTGCGTTTGTGCTCAGGAGGCTCCCTGGTTAGCGTTCAGCGGTGAAAAAGCCCGATAAACACTATCTTAAAATGATTAGAACCAAAATGAGCACGTGAACATTTGACAATGAGCACGTTAACATCCGGCTGGGATGTATAGAAACAAAACAACTTCAAACAGCCGCGAACGGTTGTATTTGTTCGGTAAGCGGTTTTGATTGACAGAAGTTTTCATGTTGTAGTATATGGCTCGGGTATCACGAGCACGTTATCAATGTATGTACGATGCGCCATGGGCGCGGGGAATAGTTGGGAAGCAGGTTAGCGTGGAAGGCATGGCTCAGCAGACAAGGAATGGTCATTCGGCGAGCGCGGCAGAGGTTGCGGCGCTCGCTGGCGTGAGCCGCCAGACTGTGTCTCGCGTGGTCAACGGTATGCCCAACGTGACGGAAAAGACGCGCAAGCGTGTGCTGGCCGCCATGGAAGAGCTGGGCTTTCGTCCCAATTTTGCTGGAGCGGCGTTGCGCGGCGGGTCGTATCGTTCTATTGGCCTGTGCATGTACAACATCACACGTGTCGGTAACCTGGCGACGCTCGAGGGTATCATGCAAGCGGCGCGCGAGCACGATTTTGCCGTCACTATGATCGAGATGGGCGGCGACAAGCCCTATACACTTGCCGATGCCTCGCGCCGCATGGTCGAGCGACCCGTCGACGGCATGATTCTCAACATGAACCGCATGGCTCCCGATTTTGAGGAGTTTGTTCCCCAGCCGGGAGTGCGAACGGTCATCCTGTCCATGTATGCGCATCCGCGCTGCACGACGATCGACTCCGACCAGTATGGTTCGTGCGAGCTGTTGACCAATTATCTGCTGGAACATGGTCACTCGAATATGCGGTTTGTGGCGGGTCCGGAAAACTCGATTTCCTCGCGTTTTCGTGAGGCCGGTTGGCGCGATACGCTGGGTCGTGCTCATGTCGATGCCGCTCCGATGCTGCGTGGCGATTGGAGTGCGGACAGTGGGTACGCCATGGGCGAGCGGATTGCGGCCGAGGTGCTTGCCGGCGGGTCGCAGGCGCCGACTGCCGTGCTTGCGGCAAATGACCAGATGGCGCTGGGCGTTATCGCCGCGCTCGAGAACGCGGGCCTGTCCGTGCCCGACGACGTGAGCGTGGTTGGTATCGACGACGCACTCGAGGGACTTGTTCCTCACAATCGACTGACGACGCTGCGATTTGATTTGCGCGGTGTCGGTAAGCTTGCGTTTGAGGCGGCGATTGGAGAGAGCTCGTCTATCGAGGCGATTCATGTGCCGAGCACGCTGGTCGAACGCTCGACTGTTAGGGACATACGGGGTTAGGTCCTACTCCGTTTGTCTCGATTTGTAACAGGTAGACGGTCAAAAGCGGGCTACGTGTTACAGATTTAGATTCTTCGGAAAGAGCAATCCTGTTTGTCTCGATCTGTAACAGGTAGGGCCGAAAAACTCGGCTAGATGTTACAGATCGAGACAAACGGCTCCCGACCAGCCCAAAAACAAAAAGACCGGGGGCGGCGCGCCGTGTGACGTGCCGCCCCCGGCTGAGAAATGGGGACAGGTTATGTGGGCGGGCAACCCCGCCAGTCACTAGTCCAGACGACGGGTCTGCGCCACGTGCTTGTACCAGTAGGCGCTTGCCTTGGGCGTGCGCTTCTGGGTTTCAAAGTCAACGTAAAAGAAGCCGTAACGCTTGTTGTAGCCATTGGTCCAGGAGAACTGATCCTGCAGGCTCCACAGGAAGTAGCCGCCCACGTTGACGCCCACCTCCATGGCCTTGAGCAACCAGCGCAGGTGCTGCTCGATGTAGTCGATGCGCGGCTGGTCGTCCACAAAGCCGTCCTTGTAGGGGTCCTTGTAGCCCATACCGTTCTCGGTGATGAAGATCTGCTTGTAGTTGGGGTAGCGCTGCTTAATGTAGACGAGCAGATCGAACAGGCCCTCGGGATAGATGATCCAGTCCCAGTCGGTGGTGGGGATGCCAGGCTTGTTCACATGCTCGCCAATACCCTTAACGCGCCAGCGGCCAGTGCCCTTCTCGCCCGTACCGTTGTGGTGCAGGTCGTTCTCGCCGTCGTAAGCCTTCAAGAAGCGGCACTGGTAGTTGTTAACGCCCAGGTAGTCGTTGTAGAGCGCGGCCTCGCGCATGATTTCCAGATCCTCGTCTAGGATCTCGATGGTGCCGCCCGAGACGGCAGCCAGGCGGTTGGCGCACTCGAGGGTGTCGGGCGCATAGTCGCCGCGGAAGGTGGCGTCGAGCAAGAACTGGTTTTGCAGCACGTGCTCGTTGTTGGCGGCTTTGATGTCGGCGGGGTCGTTCTCGTTGAGCGGGTACTTAAACTCCAGCGACTGGATGACGCCGATTTTGCCCTTAAAGCCGCCGTTGTGGAAGGCCAGCACGGCCTTGGCGTGGGCGAGCATCATGTTGTGCTCGCACTGGAAGGCCTCGGCCAGATGCGCCTTGACGCCACCGGGGAAGGTGCCCTCGATGTAGGTGTTGGAGGCGTCGGCCCAGATCTCGTTAAAGGTGAACCAGTAGGTCACCTGGTCGGCGTACTCCTTAAAGCAGAAGGTGGCAAAGTCCACAAAGGCGTCGATGGTCTCGCGGTTGAGGAAGTCGCCCTTCTCAAAGAGGGGAAGCGGCGTGTCAAAGTGATGCAGCGTGACGAACGGCTCAACGTGGTGCTTGTGGCACTCGGCGAAGAGATCGTGGTAGAACTGGACGCCCTCGGGGTTGATTTCGCCGGTGCCGTTGGGGAAGATGCGGCTCCAGGCGATGGAGAGGCGAATACCGTTGATGCCAAACTCCTCGCACAGCTCCAGATCGACGGGGTACTGGTTGTAGAAGTCGGAAGCGGGATCGGGGGAGAAGCGCCCCTGGGCCTCCAGAAAGTCGTCCCAGGCAACCTTGCCCTTACCGTGAGTGCGGGTCTCGCCCTCTACCTGGTAGGCAGCGGTGGCGCCGCCAAAGACAAAGTCCTCGGGAAACTGTGCAGGCGGGTTGGTGACGCTAGCAGGGTTAACGGACATGATGATCCAATCGTTTAAATCGAAGGGCCAGCCGGTCTTGGATAGTCGGCTGGCCCTAAGCGTTGCTTACTTCGACAGCTGCTCGCTCACAAAGGCGAGAGACTTGTCGCCGTCCTGGGAGAGCTCGATGTACTGCTTACCACGGCAGGCGACGCACTTGTTGCCCACGCGCTCGCAGTCCTTTTGCAGGTCGGCCAGGTAGCTGGCGGCCTGCGGGGCCAGGACGACCAGGTCAAAGTCGGGGAGCATGTCGACATGGTTGCCATAGGCCTCGGCAGCGGTTTCAAGATCGATGCCGCGCTCCTTGGCAGCCTTGGCCAGTGCGTTGGCGAGCAGGCCCGAGGTTCCGCCGCCCTGGCAGAGCACGAGCACGCGCTTGCCGTTGAGGTCGCTGGCGGCTGTAGCTTCTGTGGTGGCAGCGGCGGGGGCGTCGGACTTCACGGCCTCGGCAGCAGCGCCGGCGGCAACGCTCTTGGCGTCGGCCTTACCCTGGAAGGCGTCGTTGAGCTTGGCGGCCTTCTCGGCGTTCTTGGCGGCGAGCTCCTCCCGGGAGATCTCGGCCTCCTCGGCGCACTTCTGGGCGTCATAGGCACGGAAGAACGGATAGTACAGGACGAAGTCGACGACCAGGATAAGGGCGAGCATCACAAAGGCGAGCGGCTGGAAGCCCAGGCCCATGATGGTGCCAATGGGGCCGGGGACGGTCCAGGGCAGGGTGTACATAAAGCCGTTCATGCCCAAGAAGTCGATAAAGATCTTGAGGATCCAGATGTTGGCGACCGGGGCAAAGACAAACGGGACAAAGAAGACGGGGTTGAGCACGATGGGTGCGGCGAACAGCAGCGGCTCGTTGACGGCAAAACAGACCGGGACGATGGCGGCCTTACCGACGGCGCGCATCTCCTGAGACTTGGCCAGGAAGCAGAACATAAAGACCAGGACGAGCGTGGCACCGGTGCCGCCCATGCAGACGACGAAGTACTGGGCACCCTGGGTCAGGACAGCGGAAGCGTGCTGACCGGCCTGGAACGCAGCCAGGTTGTCGGTCATATTGGCAACGAGAGCGGCAGCGATGGCGGGCTCGACGATCGAGGGGCCGTGGACGCCGACGAACCAGAACAGGCTCATAGCGCCGTAGATCACAGCGAGGCCGATGTAGCCGTCGGCAGCGGTGAACAGGGGCTGGAACACCTGGATGACGCCCTGGGCAAAGCAGAAGCCAAAAGCAGCGCGGAAGACGATGTCAAAGACCCAAAAGACGGTGATGCAGACGGAGAAGGGGATGATGTCCTTAAAGGTCTGCGAGATGTTGGGCGGAACCTGCTCGGGCATCTTGACGGTGATGTTGCGCTTAATGAAGAACTTGTAGATGATGCCGGTCACAAACGCAGCGATGAAGGCGGTCAGCAGGCCCTTGGAACCAAGGTAGGTGGTGTTGAAGCCGCTGGCAGCGTCCGTGGCGATCGTGTCGCTCGAAAGGAGCAAGAAGCCGATGATGGCCGCGCACATGCACGAGATAAAGTTGATCTGGTTGTTCTTGGGCAGGTCGCGGTTCTGCGCGTCGGCGAAGTGCTTGGCCGTGGTGGCGGCGCAGGCGATGGCCAGGATGCCCATGGAGTAGTTGTAGCACTTCCACAGGGCGTTGTTGATGTCATCGGGCCAGTAGAAACCCCAGATGTTGGGGACCGAGGCTACCAGGCAGAAGATGGACGAGAAGATGATGATGGGGATGACAGAGATAAAGCCGTCGCGAATCGCCTTGAGGTACTTGTTGCGGGCGATCGCGTTGAAAAAGGGCTGGCCTTTTTCGATGGTGGCGATGAGTTGCTCCATGCAAAGCTCCTAAGAGTCGGTGGGTTAGCAACGATGGTAGCTTTTGACATCTGGTTGCCAAAATGTTGACGTTGCCATTTTACGACACAAAAAAGATGTGAATCGGTGGCCCCTGTGCCTGTAGACCGTCGATTCCTTGCGTGTAAACGATTGAGCTGCCCGGTGGCTCTGTGTTTGCACAATGGTAACGTTAACATTTGGGCGACAAAAGCTGTTCGGGGAAGCAAAAATGTCGGTGAACGGTAGGTTTTGGGTGGTGAGCGTATGGTGGGGGAGGCGTTGGATATACTTGAAGGCGTTAAAAATGACTGCGTAGGGTGTCACCAATGGCATCGTTGACATAGAAAGATCGACCTATGGCCGCTGTTAAAAAATCGGTATCCGTCAAAGACGTGGCGCGCCTCGCGGGCGTTTCGGAGCAGACGGTCTCGCGCACCGTGCACGATTCGCCCAGTGTGCGCCCCGAGACCAAGGAACGCGTGCGTGCCGCCATGCGTGAGCTGGGGTATCGCCCCAATTTTGCCGGTCGATCGCTGCGCCGCGGTAAGTTTAAGACCGTCGGCGTTGCCATGTTCAACATTACCGGCACCGGCAACCTCGACCGTATGGAGGGCTTTGCCGCCGCGGCCGACAAACATGGCTATGCCATCACCCTCACTAAAGTAGATGGACATCCCTATACCCTCGAGAGCGCATCGTCGCGTATGAGCGCGCTGCCGGTAGACGGCATGGTCGTGATCATGAATCGCATGCCGGCGGACTTTGGCACCTTCGAGCCGCTACCTGGCATGCAGACGGTGCTCGTTACCATGCTGGAGCACCCACTGTGCTCGACGGTCGATAACGATCAGCTCGATTGCTCACGCCAGGTTGTCGAGTACTTGCTGGGGCAGGGACACAAGACCGTGCACTTTATCTCGTGTCCCGAGCGCTCGCTTTCGGGCATGCGGCGCGAGGAAGGCTGGCGTGAGACATTGCGTGCGCATGGCATTGAGCCCCCGCAGCTCGTGCGCGGCGACTGGACGGCACAGAGCGGGTATGCTGCCGGTCAGGCTCTGGCGGACGATCCGACCTGTACGGCCATTTATGCTTCCAACGACGCCATGGCCTACGGCTGCATTCACGGACTCGAGTCGCGCGGAAAGCACGTGCCCGAGGACGTGAGCGTGGTGGGTGTTGATGACAGTCTGGGCGACATCGTGCCCGATCGTCGCCTGGCCACCGTGCGCTTTGACAACAAGCGTGTCGGCATGTGGGCAGTCGATAAGATCGCCGGTGCCGAGGGCGTTGAACCCGGTGTGGAGCACATGCTGTTTCCGGGCGTGCTCGTCGAGGGCGATACGGTGCGCGATTGGCGCTAGAGCGCGGGTCTGTTTGGGTTTCCGCTAATTGTGTTCGATATTGTTCAGATTGGTTTAAAAACCGTTCACGGGCGAAAAGTGACCGTTCATAGCTCGAAATTACGTTTTACGCTGTTCTTTTTTGTTTGAATGTTATTGTTTCTGACATACACAACGCAGCGCGTATGCCCGGACGCGATGCTCTCCATTGGTTCATATGTGAAAGGAACGCAATATGGCAACCAAAGAAGAAATCTCGATGGTTGGATTCGAGATTGTCGCATACGCAGGTGACGCCCAGACCGATCTGCTTGCAGCGCTCGATGCTGCTCTCGAGGGTGACTTTGAGAAGGCCGAGCAGCTGCACAAGGATGCCAGCGATGCACTCATCGGTGCCCACGACACGCAGACCAAGCTGCTTTCGCAGGAGGCCGGCGGTGGCGAGATGGAGATGACCTTCATCATGGCTCACGCTCAGGACACCCTCATGACCACTATGATCCTGGAGAAGCAGGCCCGCTTTACCATCGATGCCTACAAGCGCATCGCCGAGCTCGAGGCCAAGCTCGCCTAACGAGCCCTCACAGCCAAGTCCCCTTCCAAAAGCTCTGCCGCTACCCGCAGCAGGGCTTTTTCTGTCCTCCTCCAAGTTGCGGTGAAATGGGGACTGAATAGGGGCCGGCGGGCGCATAACAATCCCTATTCCACCGCAACTCATCCCGAGATAGTCATTGGGGACGTTCCTAAACGACTAGTCATTGGGGAC
>USHT01000022.1 GCA_900554455.1 uncultured Collinsella sp. | reverse complement strand
CGGCTGGTCCGCCGTTCGGTAGAACGGCGGAACCTAAACTGCCTGTGCCAGCTTCTCGGCTCGCTCGGCGGCGGCGAGCGCCTCGATCACGGTGCCGAGCTGGTCGCCCAGAAGGACGCCGTTATAAGTGGAGTTGAAACCGATGCGGTGATCGGTCACGCGGTCCTGGGGCTGGTTGTAGGTACGGATCTTCTCGGAACGGTTGCCGTGGCCGATCTGGCTCTGGCGCTCGGCACCGAGCTCGGCCTGCTGCTTCTCGAGTTCCATCTCGTACAGACGGGCGCGCAGCATCTGCATGCAGACCTCGCGGTTCTGGATCTGGGAACGCTGCTCCTGCGACTGCACCACGGTGTTGGTGGGCAGGTGGGTGATGCGCACGGCGGAGTAGGTGGTGTTAACGCACTGACCGCCAGGGCCGGAGGCGCAGTAGGTGTCGATGCGCAGGTCGGACTGGTTGATCTGGACGTCGATCTCCTCGGCCTCGGGAAGTACGGCGACGGTAGCCGTGGAGGTCTGAATGCGGCCCTGGGACTCAGTCTTGGGAACGCGCTGGACGCGGTGCACGCCGGACTCGAACTTCATGACGGAGTAGACGCGGTCGCCCTCGACCTTGAACTCGATGGACTTAAAGCCACCGGCCTCGCTGGGGCTGGAATCGAGCACGGTAGTCTTCCAGCCGCGCGACTCGCAAAAGCGCTGATACATCTTGTACAGGTCGCCGGCGAAGATGGCCGCCTCGTCGCCACCGGCGGCGGAGCGGATCTCGACGATGGTGTTCTTGTCGTCGTTGGGGTCGCTCGGGATGAGCATGTACTTGATGTCTTCCTCGAGCTGGGGGAGCTTGGCCTCGTTTTCGGAGATGTCCATCTGGAGCATCTCCTTCTCATCGGCATCGGTGGTATCGTGCAGCATTTCCTTGGCAGCCTCGATGTCATCGAGCGCGCCGATGTACTCGCGCGAGGCGGCAATGAGGTCGGACTGGTGCGCGTACTCCTTGTTGAGACGCGTGAACTCCTTGATATCGGAGGCGACGGCCGGGTCGGAAAGCTTCTTCTCGAGCTCCTCGTAGGCCTTGATGATCTTTTCGAGCTTGTCGCGCATGACGGACTCCTTTATATGCGTGAAGGTGAAAATCGGCAGAATTGATGGGACGCGGGGCGCCGCTGCGGGGGTAAGTCCAGCTAGAGCATGTCGATCTTCAGATACATGCGCATCCCTTCGCGTATGAGGTACATAGTTGCGGTCTAACCCATACATGATAGCGTGCGCAGGCATACCTGCATATAACCCGCACGGAATCCGACAAAGGGACAGTCCCTTTGTCGGATTCTAAAGCGTATGGAGTAGGGCGATGAGGAAGCGAACACCCTGGAGGTAGGCGCGGCGGGTGATGCGCTCGTTGGTGCCGTGGACGCCTCGGTCGCACTCGTCATCATCGACCACAAAGGCCGAGAAGCGAATGCACTCAGGGCAAATGTGCTGGTAGTTGGCAGCGTCGGTCGCACCGATCACGGTCGAGGGCACAATTGCCACTGGCTCGAATGATCCGTTTTCCTCCATCCCCTTTGGATCACGGAAATAGCGGACGGCGATGGAGCGAACCGCCTCGAGACCGGGACCACCGATGCGCGGGGACGGCGAGGGTTCGGAGCTGCCGGGGCCCAGCTCCACTTCGACACGACCGGCAAGGTCCGCCCCGGCAACCGCCTCACGGCAGCGCGCCACAACGTCGGCCACGCTCGTGCCCTCGAGCATGCGGAAGTTAATGTTGGCCCACATATCCTGCGGCATTACGTTGGCGCCGGTGCTGCCACCCTCGATCTGCGTGGGCGCGCAGGTGGTCGTCACCAGCGGATAGAGCTTTTTGCTGGCGAGGCAATCGCGGACAATGGCATCCCCGTTGGCGGCAATTTCATCGGCCGTGTAGAGCCCCAACTCGACGAGTTGGGCGGCAAGCAAGTCGGTCACGCGCGTCGGCCACTCGATATCGCAGATTGCGGTGATGGCACGGCTGAGCACCTCGAGTGAAGTGCCCCCGTAGGGGTTGGAGGAATGCCCGCCCTCGCTACGCGTCCTCAACACGATATCGGCGTAGCCCTTCTCCGCGAGATCGGCATGCATAAGCCAGCCCTCGCCCGCGCCGTACTCGGCAGCCGGAACGATGCGGTAGTCGCCCTCGTCGATCAGGTACTCAAGCTCAATGCCGCGCTCTTCGAGCACGCGGCCGATGGCACCCGCACCGAACTGCGTGGTTTCCTCGTCCTGGCCAAAAGCCAGCAGCAGGGTGCGCTCGTGCTCCCAGCCGTGTGCGAGCGCATACTCAACCGCCTCGAGAATGCCTGCGACCTGGTCTTTCATATCGATGGCGCCGCGACCCCAAATATAGGTGTCGTCCACGTGCCCGCTAAAGGGATTGTGCGTCCAGTCTGTCTCGGTGCCCGGCACCACGGGAACCACGTCCATGTGGCCCATGAGCATGACGGGTTTGAGGGCAGGGTCGGAACCGCTAAGCGTCACCAATAGCGAATGGTCGATAAGCTCGACCTTACCCGCCGTAAATACGTGCGGCCAAGCCTGCTGCATATACGCGCGCAGGTCGTCGAACGGCTGCCAGTTCACCGCCTCGGCATCCATACTCGAGATGGTCGGAAACGACAGCACGCGGCCCAGGCGCTCGCACGCACCAGCCTCGTCCAGATCGGCAAAATCATCCTCATGCGCAAAAAAGCGCCAAACCTCGGCCATGACATCCTTTCGATTGTGATGACGAGGGCCGCCCCACCGGAACGGCCCTGCCGCACAAGCGTTTGCGGTCGGTTATTTGTCCTCGAGATAACGCGAGAGGAACTCGCGCGTGCGCTGATGTTTGGGGTTGCCGAAGAGCTCGGCCGGCGCGGCATCCTCGAGCACCACGCCCTTGTCCATAAAGACCACGCGGTCGGACACCGTGCGGGCAAAGGCCATCTCGTGCGTGACGACGACCATGGTCATGCCGTCGGCAGCGAGCTTGCGCATGACCTCGAGCACCTCGCCCACGATCTCGGGGTCGAGTGCGGAGGTCGGCTCGTCGAACAGCATGATCTGCGGATTCATGCATAGGGCACGAGCGATGGCCACGCGCTGCTTTTGACCGCCGGACAGGCGACCCACGGCGGCGTGCGCGAACTTCTTGAGCCCCACACTCGTCAAATGCTCCATCGCGACCTTCTCGGCCTCGGCCTTGCTCATTTTTTTGAGCGTGACGGGCGCAAGCGTGCAGTTGTCGAGCACATCCATGTTGTTAAACAGGTTAAAGCCCTGGAACACCATGCCGATGTCCTCACGCAGCTTGTTAATGTTGCAGCGCTCGGCCGTGAGGTCCTGGCCGTGGAACCAGATGTGGCCCGCGTCCGGGGTCTCGAGCAGATTGAGGCAGCGCAGGAAGGTCGACTTGCCCGAGCCCGAGGCGCCGATAATGGTGACGACCTCGCCGGGGTTAACGGACAGGTCGATGCCCTTGAGCACCTCGAGCGAGCCAAAGCTCTTGCGCAGGCCCTCGACGCGGATGAGCGGCTCATTGGTCTGTGCGGCGGCCGCAACGCCGGTAGTGGCGGTATCTGCCATGATGATTCTCCTCGTCTTAAGCCTAGTTAGAGCTGGGCAGCGTGGCCGGAGCCTCGGCACCGAGCTTTTTGCCAAAGGCTTCGAGCAGGCGGCTCGCCACGAGCGTCAGGATCAGGTAGACCACGAGCGCCACGCAGTAGACCTCCATCTGGCGGTAGTACACGCCGGCGACCGTGGTAGTAGCGTACATAAGGTCGAACACGCCGATGACCGAGAGCACCGACGAATCCTTGATGTTGATGATGAGCTCGTTGGTGAGCGCCGGAATCGCATTTTTAATGCCCTGGGGGAACACGACTTTGCGCATGGCCTGCCACTGCGACAGGCCCAGCGATCGCGCCGCCTCGGCTTGGCCGGAATCGATGGACTCGATGCCGCCGCGCAGGACCTCCATCATGTAGGCGGTGGAGTTGAGCGAGATGGTGACGAGGCCGGCGGTGAAGGTGCTCCAGATCTGGTTGGCCTGGGCGGTCTCGAAGCCCATGCCGCGCAAAACGGTGAAGCCCGCGTAATAGATGAGCAGGCCCTGGACCATCATGGGCGTGCCGCGCACGATGGTGGAGTAGACGGTCGCAAAGCCGCGGCCGATACTCTTAAAGAAGCGCACCAGGTCGTTGTCCACGCGATCGAAGGTCTGAATGCGCAGGAACACGAAGAGCAGCGCCAGGAAGAATGCGATGACGGTGCCGAAGGTGGCAAGCGCGATGGTGGTCTCGATACCGTGAATGAAGAAGTCGCCGCTCTTGTAGGTCATGTAGACCAGGCTCGACAAAAAGTCGCTGGGGTTGGAATCCGAGACAATGCTCACCTGCACCAGGTCGATAAACGACATGACGCAGCGGTCGATAAAGAAGATCGCCGCAATGGCAACGACGACATAGCTGCTCAGGCGCGCGCCATGACGGAAGCGGTCGGAAGCAAACGGAGATTTCTCGCGATAGTCGTTCCAGTGCATGAGCTTGGTGACGAGCGCTGCCGCCGACGCGACGAGCCAGGCCCAAAGGATTGCCCAGAGGCAGTCTTGGAAGATACCGGTGGGGGCCAAGAAGCTCAACGGCGTGGGGTTGCGCTGGCTAAACGCCAGACCGAGCGCCGCGATAACGCTCGTGCCCAGATATACATAGCGATGGTCGGCCTTGATAAAGGAGGCCAGACGATTGATGGTTTTCATGCTGCCTCCCTATGCCGGCTGACGGTCGAGGCACGCGTCCCACATTTGGTCGCGCTCCTCTTGGCTAATGCCCTTGAGTGTCTTGTCGATGAGCTTAAGCAGCTTGTCCGAGCCCTTGCGGCAACCGACATTTGCCGTGACCTCCTGCTTAAAGCCCTCGCCCTCGGCAAACTGGATGGGGACGATACCGGGATTTTGGGCCATATAGCCCTTCTCATTCTCGGTGTTGTAAGTCACGGCGTCGCAGGTGCCCTGCAGCAGATTCGAAAACACCGTGGGGACCGAGTCGACCGGGTTTTTGTGGACAACGCCCGGGATCTCGTCGATGACGGTATCGAGCATGGTGTCCTTTTGCCCGAGCACCGTAGCGCCGCTAAAGTCGCTGAGCTTGGTCGCGTTTTGGTAGGGGAAACCCTCTTTTACGAACAGGCCAAAGTAGCCAATGAAGTACGGGTCGGAAAAGCCGACGGACTCCTCGCGCTCGGGCGTGGCGCTCATGCCGGCAATGATGAGGTCGATCTGGCCGTTGTTGAGCGAATCGATAAGGCCCGAGAAACTCTGCTTGACGGCAACGGGCTCGCCACCGAGGGCCTTGCAGACGATCTTGGCGATCTGCACGTCGTAGCCATCGGCATAGGCGCCCTGCACGTTGTCGATGGGGATGGTGTACTCGCTGGCCTCGGAGACCTGCCAGTTGTACGGGGCGTAGGCCGCCTCCATGCCAATGCGGATCTTATCCTTGCCGATCACGGAATCGGACAGGTCGTCGCGACCGCCGCCCGTCGTGGGCTGAACCACCTTGAGCGTTGACGGGCGCTGACAGCCGGCAAGCGCGCCGGCGACGACGGAAGCGCTCGCAGCGAGGGCGCTACCCAAAAAGATGCGACGGCTGCATACCGGCTGTGGATGCGCGTCGCGTTGATGGGGAGAATGCATAATCTGCCTTCCCTGTTGAATCGTATGCTGACGACTTAACAGGATATACGCCAGCAACTAGCAGCGCAGCACAAGCTCGAAAAATTAATAGACACGCGGTAGTCATTGGGGACGCCGATGTTTTGGCAATGCCGGCGAGCGACGTCCAGAGCGAACAAGTGGCATGAAAAAGGCACGGCATAGACCTTCTGGTCATGCCGTGCCTTTTGAATGACAAATTGTCGCTCTGGGTGGCGCGCAACGTCGACCGGTCCGCTGTTCGTTAGAACGGCGGAACCTCTAGAGCAAGGTAACGCTAAAGCTGCGCTTGTCCGTCTCGCCGGGAGCCAAGGTGATGGTGTTGACCTTGTGCTCAAAGACATCGTCCTCGGTGTCCATGGTGGTATGACCGGTCCAGGGCTCGAGCGCCACAAACGGAGCGTCGTTGGCGGCAGACCACACGCCAATGTACTTAAAGCCCTCAAAGTCGATCTTGACGCCGTGGCCCGACTTGCGGCCGCGCAGCGTGAGCGTGGAGCCCGGAGTATCGGTGAACATGATGGCGTCGTTATCGAAGCTGCGGTGCGTGATGGGCAGCACGTCCGAGTTATCGGGAGCCTTGTAACTACCCTCGAACGTCATAAGGCCGTCGGGCGTGATGATGGGAGCCTCGTTCGTCCAAGCCTCGGTAAACGCCAGCTCGTAATCCTCGAATGCCTCGTCCTCGGCACCGGGAGCCGGTACGTTAAACGCGGGGTGGCCGCCCACCGAGAACGGCAGGTCCACGTCGCCGGTGTTCGTAACGGCAAAGGTCTGGGTAAGCGTGGCGTCACCAGTCAGGGCATAGGTCATGTTGAGCTTAAAGTGGTACGGAAAGGCCTTGAGCGACTCGGGCGTGTCGGTGATCCCGTACGTTACCGAGGAGCCGTCCTCCGAAACCTCGACCAGCTTGTGCTCGACGATGCGCGCGAGTCCGTGGCGCGGCATCTCGCAGGTGCCAGCCGTAGACGTCGCCGTGTTGTTGCGCAGCGAGCCCACAATGGGGAACAGGATGGGCGCATGCTTGCCCCAAAAGGCGGGGTCGCCCTGCCACAGATACTCGTTGCCGTTGAGGGCAAGGCTCATGAGCTGGGCACCCATGGAATCGATGGCCGCGGTAAGACTGCCGCGCTTGATGGTAGTGACGGTAGACATGCTACTTCCTCCAAAAGTAAACAATAGTGTCGCGGGCTATTGTCCCACTCTTGGCGGCGAGACGGCAGGCGATTATTGAGTAGCCATGGCGGAATGAGCGGCGAGCGCCTACTGGGTATCCACGTAAAGGTCAAACCCGCCCTGCGGCGTGGTATCGACCGTATCGGGCGCCTGCGAATTAAAGCTCACGGGAACCATGCGCTTTGAAGCGCGGAAGCGCGTGCCGTCGGTGGCGACGGGCGGTTCATCGACGGTGAGCTCGTAGTCGCCGGGCTTAAGTTCGATGCCGTCACCAGCGGAATTGACGTATTGATACTCGTCAATCGTCTGCCCTTTGAGTGTGCGCCCCACGATGTGGATGAGCATCTGGCTGTCGCCGCGAGCGGTGTCCCATGTCGCACCGTCCTTGATCTCGACCGACACATGTACCGAGCGGGTGCGGCTGAGCGATTGCTCGACAGACATCTCGACCTTGGCGGCATCTTTGCGCTGTTGCTCCACATGGCTCCAGACATTTCCGATCGCCGAGCAAGCGATGACGCCGGCCATGAAGGCGATGAGGATGGGGCCGAGCGGCGAGCGGCGGCCTGTATCTTCCTCGCGAGCCAAGTCGGGACGATGCGTGGGCGCGGGCGCCTGAGCACCCTGCGAGGGCACGTCGAGAATACTGAAGGATGCCGTGCTGTCGGGGTCGATGGTGTGACGCGGCTGCGGGATCTTTGCCGGCGAGATGGACATGTCCGCCGGCTCACCGAGTGTGGCCGTGGCATCGGCCTTAGCCTCATCGGCCTCGGCTTGGGCCCAAGCCTGTTCGAAGGTCAGGGGCTCGGCGGCATCGGAGGCGGCATCAGGCTCGACAGCGGCATCGTTGCCGGTCTCGTCCTCGTCGCTCGACACGTCACGCGACGCGGGCTCGTCCCACTCCTCGTCCGGAGCCTCGCCCTCGCTATACCACCATTCAAAGTTATCGATATCCATACGGGGCGCCCCTTAGGCCTCGCAAATAAACACTTGCTAGCCTTATACCCCCAGAGGGCGCTGGAGCTCGCCGGCACAGACAGGAAACCGTCACAACATTCGACGCTTTTCCTCGTTTTCGAGATTTTCGTCGAATGTTGTGACGGTTTGGGCGATTGGCTGGCAGCGCAATGCGGCAAAGGAACTGTCTCTTTTCACATTCTGTTAGAGTTGCAGGAAGTGAATCCCGCTTATTCATGCGACATTGGAGTGACAACCTTGACCGCCGCAACCACGCCTAAAAGTAAGCCAACCGCCGCCGCGCTCTCCCCCGCGCGCACCAAGCTCTGCCTGGCGCTGCTCGTGCTGTTGGGATTCTCGCTCGGCTGCTCCGAGTTCGTGGTCATCGGCATCGAAAGCGACTTGGCAACGGAACTCGGCATATCACTTGCCACTGCGGGCCAGCTCATCAGCGTGTTTGCGCTCGTCTACGCTATCGCGACGCCGGTGCTCGCGCTCAGCACGGGGCGATTCCGCCGCTACCAGCTGCTCGTGTGCTATAGCGTCGTCTTTGTGCTCGGCAACCTGGTCATGGCGTTGGCCCCCAACTTCCAGGTGCTGTTTATCTCACGCATTGTCCTGGGCTCTGTCTCGGGTGCGCTGCTCGCCGTGGGCGTGACGTACATCCCCGAGCTGCTGTCCCCGCAGCAAACTTCACTTGCCATCTCGGTGGTATATGGTGCGTTTTCCGTGGCAATGGTCTTTGTAACCTCGATTGGCAAGTTTGTGGCCGACACGCTCGACTGGCACGTGGCCATGTACGGCACGCTGACCTTTGCCGTTTTGATCTGCAGCGCGCTCGTGGCGTTTATGCCTCGCGCCGGGCAGACCGATGAGCCCGCCACCTTCCGCGAGCAGGCGGGGCTACTACGCGAGCCGAGTATCATTACCGGCATGCTCATCTTTTTGTTTGGCGTGGGCTCGGTCTATGTGTTCTACGGCTACGTGACGCCTTATCTTGAGCAGGTGCTGGGCATGGGCACGGTCGAAGCCAGCACCACGCTCATGGCCTACGGCGTGTTCTGCCTGATCTCGAACATCCTGGGCGGATGGATCGATGCGCGTTTTGGCATGAAGGCGCTGCTGGTTACGTTTGTGCTGCAGGCGGCGGCACTGCTCGGGCTGTTTGCCGTGGGCGCCGCCATGCCGCTCGCGCTGGTCTTTGTCTTTAGCCTGGCGCTGCTCATGTACCTGTTCTCGGTGTCGTGCATCACGCACTTTATGGACGTGGCACGCAGCCGCCATCCCAAGTCGATGGTACTCGCAAGTTCGGTTGAGCCCATGGCGTTTAACGTCGGCATCTCGTTTGGCACCGCAGTGGGCGGCGCCGTGGTAAGCAGCATTGGCATTGCGTACGTGGGTGCAGTGGGCGCCGCGTTCTCGCTTGTGGCCTGGGCGCTCACGCTGGTGACGATTAAGTTGGCTCGCTGGGAGCGCCGTCGTCAATCAGCACAGCCCCAGATGCAGGCATAGGGGCGAATATAGCCCAAGGTGGCGAGCAACCGGTGAAAACCGTCCCATACGAGTAGTGTTTATCCGCCTGCAAGCTCCGACAGTGCAATTTCGTGTACTTCAGATACACACTTTTCTACTATTTCGTGTATTCCAAGTACACGAAATGCGCGTGAGGTAACTCAAAGGCGGCGCCAGTTCATTGTCTGCCGCCGCCTTTTATACCGGATTTTATAGATATGTGGGGCGTTTACTCCATACCCAACAGCTCGCGCATCTGAGTTGCGTAGTTAGATGCCATGTTGCCGTAGACAATCTGCACGCCGCCGTTAACATGCACATGAGCCAAACCCCCGAATCCGCCCGATTTGGGGGTCTGGCTCGTCAAAATGTACGCTAAATCCATGAGGGTATATAATGAGACATTCTGCTCGAATGCGCAAAGGAAGGGGTGACGATGCCTGCTCACGAGAAGCGCGTCTTGTCGCTTGACGGCCTGCGAGGGCTTGGAGCGCTGATGGTGTTCCTGTACCACGTCGACATCATGGTCAAGCCGTTTGGCGCGGGGGGTCCGAGCCTCTTCCCTGGCATAGTGCTGTCTCTTGTTCCCTTTAAGCACATGGGAAACGGCGGGTACGACTGGCTTGGCTATTACCCAAGAAGGGTCGTCCGCCTTTGCGTGCCGCTGTTTGCGGCGATTGCACTGGCCCTTCCTGCGGGCTACGTGGCATGGCGCCTGGGGTCCACGTCGCGCTCCGCGCTTGCCGTCGCCTACGACGCGGGCCTTCCCACTGCGGTTCATGACATCCTCATGCAGTTCGACGTGCTGTTCACCGATGATCTGTACACCCGCATCAGCCGGAACGCCATCGAGACCGCAGACTGTCTGAAGGATGGTCTTGCTGCCAAGGGCTACCGCTTCTATATGGAATCGCCCACCAATCAGGTGTTCCCCATTCTGGCAAACAGCCAGCTGGAAGCGCTGGAAGGCAAGGCGAAGTTCGGCTTCTGGGAGAAGTACGACGACACCCACACCGTGATGCGCATTGCCACCAGCTGGGCCACCCGCATGGAGGAGATCGAACAGCTGATTGCCCTGATGTGACCCTGCCGAAGATTTTCTGCCGAGTTTATGCAGGATATCGATTGCAATTTTCTTCACGATATGGTATCTTTTGGGTATACCACATTGATTTCGGAAACGGCCGGCTGCACTGCGCCGCCGCTTCCTGTAAAGTGATTGGAAGGAAGGTATTTTACCATGGGATTTTTTGATAAGCTGTTCGGCGGCAAGGCCGAGCAGGAAGAGACCGCTAAATTCTTTGGTC
>USHT01000021.1 GCA_900554455.1 uncultured Collinsella sp. | reverse complement strand
CGGGCTTCCCGTCGCTCGACCGCATGCTCATGGGCTTCCGCGAGGGCCAGCTCATCATTATCGGCGCCCGTCCTGCTGTGGGTAAGACGTCGTTTGCCCTGAATCTGGCGCTCAACGCTGCCGCTGCTGGTTATACCGTCGGCTTCTTCTCACTGGAGATGTCGGGCAAGGAAATTGCCCAGCGTCTGATTTGCGCCTACGCCATGATCTCGATCAGTGACTTCCGCATGGGCCGCATTAGCCCCGAGCAGTGGGCCAATATCAACGAGGCCACGCAGACCTTGTCCAAGCTCGATATTCTGATTGACGATACGCCCGGCACCACAGTGACTGAGATTCGCGCCAAGAGCCGCCGCATGCTCCATAACAAGGAGAAAGCAATCATCATTTTGGACTACCTGCAGCTGGTGAGTCCTCCACCGGGACGCCGCTCCGAGAGCCGTACCGTCGAGGTTTCGGAGATGTCGCGTGGCCTGAAGATCATGGCCAAGGAGCTCAAGATCCCGCTCATCGCGCTGTCGCAGCTCTCGCGTCAGGTCGAATCCCGTACCGGCAAGCGCCCACAGCTTTCCGACCTTCGTGAATCGGGCTCTATCGAGCAGGACGCCGATATCGTTATGTTCTTGGACCGTTCCGCCGACGAGGCCGAAGCCTCGCGCGACGATCGACCCGACGAGGGCGTTACGCGTATCGTCGTGGCCAAGAACCGTTCGGGCCCGATCGGCGACGTCGACCTGATGTTCCTGCCGGCATCCACCAAGTTCTATGAGCTTGATGGGGCACATGCCGAGGAGTAGGACAGGCGCCCGTTGCACGGGTATACTGGGAATGTTTTGTGCTTCTGCGTGCCGGCGTGGCGCGCAGACAGTCCATGAATGTAAGGAGTAAACATGCCGTCAACCGTTTTGGTCGGTGCCCAGTGGGGCGATGAGGGCAAGGGTAAGATTTGCGACCTGGTCGCCGGCGACTTCGATGCCGTCGTGCGCTACTCGGGCGGCAACAACGCCGGTCACACCATCGTCGTCAACGGCAAGAAGTACGGCCTGCACCAGGTGCCTTCCGGCATCATGTATTCCGACCACGTGTCGGTGATCGGTAACGGCTGCGTCGTCAACCCCAAGGTTGTCCTTGAGGAGATCGACATGTTCGAGGCCGACGGCATCACCACCAAGAACCTCAAGATTAGCGGTAACGCGCATGTCATCATGCCGTACCACATCGATCTGGATGGCGCCTTTGAGCAGAAGCTCGGCAAGAAGAACATCGGTACCACCAAGCGCGGTATCGGTCCGTGCTATCAGGACAAGATGGCCCGCATTGGTCTGCGCATGCAGGATATGCTGGACGAGACGCTGTTCCGCGACAAGCTGGAGACCGCTCTCGCCCGCGTGAACCCCGAGCTCGAGCTCATCTACAACCTGCCCACCTACACCGTGGACCAGATTTGCGACGAGTACCTGCCGATGGCCGAGCGCCTGCGTCCCTACATCACCGAGACGAGCCTGCTGCTCAACAACATGATCGATGAGGGCAAGAACCTGCTGTTTGAGGGCGCCCAGGCGACGCTGCTCGACATCGACCACGGCACCTATCCGTACGTGACGTCTTCCAACTGCACCGCCGGCGGCGCCATCACCGGCTCCGGCGTGGGCATGAAGAACGTCGACCGCGTGCTGGGCGTCATGAAGGCCTATATCACCCGCGTCGGTTCGGGCCCCATGCCCACCGAGCTTTCCTATGAGTCCGAGGCCGGCCACACGCTGACCGAGGAGGGCTATGAGTACGGCGTGACCACCGGTCGCCGTCGTCGTTGCGGCTGGTTTGACGGCCCTATTGCCAACTATGCCTCGCGCGTCAACGGCCTCACCGACATCGCCGTGACCAAGCTCGACGTGCTTTCGGCCTTCGACACCATCAAGGTGTGCGTGGCCTACGACGTCGATGGCGAGCGCTACACCAGCGTGCCCGAGCATCAGGTGCGCTTTGAGCATGCCAAGCCCATCTACGAGGAGCTTCCTGGCTGGAAGTGCGATATCACCGGCTGCCGCAGCTTTGAGGAGCTGCCGCAGGAGGCTCAGGACTACGTGGCGTTTATCGAGGATCTGGCACACACCCGCGTGACGTTCATTGGCGTTGGCGCTGGTCGCGAGCAGATCATCAACCGATTCTGGAAGTAATCGGGACTATTTGGTTATTGCGATATACCCCTTTGCAGCCCGGACGGGCGGCCGAGGGGTATATTTGCTTACAAAGGGCTCGCGCGGAGCGGGCCGTTCATCCATAGAGGAGGCACCCTTGAAGGCGGACACTCAAACCATCGACATCCTGTTGTTGGGCAGCGGCGGCCGCGAGCATGCTTTGGCAGCTAAGCTCGCAGCATCACCGCGCGCCGGCAAGCTCTACATCGCGCCGGGCAACGGCGGCACCGCGAGCTGCGGCGAGAACGTTGTTCTCGACGACTGCGATCCTGCGGCCGTGGCGGCGTTTGCGCAGAGCCACGGATGCGGACTCGTGGTGATTGGCCCCGAGGCTCCGCTCGTGGCGGGCGTGGCCGACGCCGTGCGCGCGGCGGGTATTCCCTGCTTTGGCCCGGGTGCCGAGGGTGCCCAGATGGAGGGCTCCAAGCTGTTCTCCAAGCAGCTCATGGAGCGTGCGGGCATTCCGACGGCAGCCTACGGCTCGTTTACCGACGAGGCTTCGGCTCTTGCCTATGTGCGTGAGCAGGGCGCTCCGCTGGTCGTCAAGGCTGACGGCCTGGCCGCAGGCAAGGGCGTTATCGTGGCGACCGAACTTGAGCAGGCCGAGGAGGCCGTGCGCGAGTGCTTTGGCGGCACCTTTGGCGATGCCGGCAACACCGTGGTTATCGAGGAGATGCTCGTTGGTCCCGAGTGCTCGCTGCTGGCCTTTACCGACGGCAAGACCGTGCGCCCCATGGCTACCTCGCAGGACCACAAGCGCGCGCTTGAGGGCGACCTTGGTCCCAACACCGGCGGCATGGGTGTCTACAGCCCGGTGCCCATCGTGACTGACGAGGAGCACGCCACCATGGTGAAGGTCATGGAGCAGACCGTGGCCGAGCTCGCTGCCGAGGGTATCGACTACCGCGGCTGCCTGTACGGCGGCTTTATGCTCACGCCTGCCGGCCCCAAGGTGCTGGAGTTCAATGCCCGCTTTGGCGACCCCGAGACGCAGGTCGTGCTGCCGCGCCTTAAGAACGACCTGGTTGAGGTCATGCTGGCTTGTGCCAACTGCGAGCTCGACCAGATTGAACTCGACTGGCGTGACGAGTGGGCCGTGGCCGTTGTCCTGACGAGCGCGGGCTATCCCGGCAGCTACGAGAAGGGCAAGGTCATCATCGGTATCGCCGATGCCGAGGCCATGGAGAACGTGACCGTGTACCACGCGGGCACTGCCGTGGTGGACGGCCAGCTCGTGACCAATGGTGGCCGCGTGCTTGCCGTGACCGCTCTGGGCGACACGTTCGAGAACGCTCGCAACCTTGCCTACGAGGCCTGCGAGAAGATTGATTTTGAGGGCAAGACCCTGCGTCACGACATCGGCCTGCGCGCGCTGCGCGGCCGCGACGCCTGGGATGCCTAAAATCCGAGAGGAATGAGACGGATGGACGAGAAGAACGAAGAGCTCGTGGACGCGCAGATCGTCGAAGAGGACAGCCGCATGTATGGGCACGCCGAGGGCGAGCCTGGTGGCGAGGTCGCTGACGAGCCGGCACTGGTGCTGGGCGACGACGACCCGCACGATGCCGAGCTGCACGAGAAGATTCTTTCGGAGGAGTGCGCCTGGAAGGGCAAGATCCTCGACGTCCACCGTCTTGAGGTTGAGCTGCCCAACGGTCACCGCAGCGCCCGCGATATCGTTCGCCATCCGGGTGCGGCGGCCGTTGTGGCACTGACCGAGAGCGGCAAGATCGTACTGGTGCGTCAGTACCGCACCGCCATCGACCGCGTGACGGTCGAGATTCCCGCCGGCAAGCTCGATCCAGGCGAGGACCCGCTCGATTGCGCCAAGCGCGAACTGCATGAGGAGACGGGCTTTAGGGCTGGTCGTATTCGCTTTTTGACGTCGATTGTCACGTCCTGCGGTTTTTGCGATGAGATCATCCACATCTACTTGGCTACCAAGCTCGAGTTTGATGCGCCCAACCCCGATGATGACGAGTTTGTCAACGTGGACCTGGTGCCGCTGCACGAGCTGATCGACGCCGTACTCGACGGCAAGATCGAAGACGCTAAGACCGTCGTGGGTGCGCTTGCCTGCGACAGCATTGCTCATCGTTTGGGCGGAGCGGAACTTTAACGAGCGGGGATGATCCCGCAGGTTTGTGTAAGTCAGCGAAAGTGCTCCATTTGAGACAAGGTGGCCTAAAAGAGGAGGGAAGCGTATGGATATACGCGACCGACGATTGAAGGCCAGATTGTCCAAATGGAGCACTTGCAGCGTCGAGACGAAACGCGGTTTGGTAAAACCGCGTAAGGTGACTATGTTTAAGAGGTTTCTTTCGTATTACAAGCCCCAGATGGGGCTTTTTGTTGCTGATACTGTTTGTGCTCTGGTGCTTGCCGCCATTGACCTTGCGTTTCCTATTATTCTGCGCAATTTGACCGGTGGGCTGTTTACTCAGGGTCAGGCTGCCATTATGCAGGCGCTCGGCATGATCGCGGTGGGCTTGGTGCTGATGTATGTCGTCCGCTGCGCCTGCCGCTATTTTGTGAGCTATTGGGGTCACGTGATGGGCGCGCGCATGGAGTCCAAGATGCGCGAGGACCTGTTTGACCAGTATGAGCGCTTTAGCTTTGCATACTTCGACCGCAACAGCTCGGGCGACATGATGAGCCGCGTGGTCAACGACCTGTTCGATATCTGCGAGGCGGCGCACCACGTGCCCGAGTGGATCATCATCTGCGGCATCGAGATCATCGGCTCGTTTGTGATCCTCTTTACCATCGCCCCGGTGCTGGCGCTCGCCATGGCCGTGGTGACGGCGGCGTTTGCGGTCATCATGTTTTGGCAGAACATGCGCATGCGCGAGGTCTTTAGCGACAACCGCAAAAAGATCAGCGGCATCAATGCGCAGCTGCAGGATTCGCTGGCGGGCATGCGCGTGGTCAAGAGCTTTGCCAATGAGGAGACCGAACGCTTCAAGTTCCGCGCCTCCAACAATCGCTATCTTTCGTCCAAGGAGAATATGTATCACGCCATGGGCGTCTATACCGCGACGTATGGCCTGCTCTCGGGTGTGCTCTATGTGATCGTGGTGCTGCTGGGCGGCTGGCTGGTCGCCCAGGGACAGCTGCAGGCGGTCGATATGGCGACCTTTGCACTCTATATTTCGCTGTTCTGCACGCCGCTTGAGACGCTCGTCAATTCGGCCGAAACGTATCAGAAGGCTATCGCCGGCTTTAAACGTATGGACGAGGTGCTCTCGACCGCGCCGGATATCCAGGACAAGCCGGGCGCTACGGATCTGCAGGTGACTGCCGGCGCCGTGGAGTATCACGACGTGTGCTTTAACTACGAGGATGTTGAGCTGGGCGAGGGCGATGCCGACGAGCGTCCCGTTATTGACCATATGGACCTGTCCATCAAGCCCGGGCAGACCATCGCTTTGGTTGGCCCTTCGGGCGGTGGCAAGTCCACGACCTGTTCGCTGCTGCCGCGCTTTTATGACGTGGCTGCCGGATCCATTAGCATCGACGGCCAGGACGTGCGCGATGTGACGCAGCAGAGCCTGCACAGCGCCATCGGCCTGGTGCAGCAGGATGTCTATCTATTTGACGGTACGATTGGCGAGAACATCGCCTACGGCAAGCCGGGCGCTACGGCAGAAGAGATCGCCGAGGCCGCCCGTCGCGCCAACATCGATGCCTTTATCGAGTCGCTTCCACAGGGCTATGACACGGTCGTGGGCGAGCGCGGCAGCCGTCTTTCGGGCGGACAGAAGCAGCGCGTTGCCATCGCGCGCGTGTTTCTCAAGAATCCCAAAATCTTGATTTTGGACGAGGCGACGAGTGCTTTGGATAACGAGAGCGAGGAGGCGGTCCAGGAGTCGCTCGAAGAGCTGGCACGCGGCCGTACCACAATCATCATCGCCCACCGCCTTTCGACCATTAAGCATGCTGACGAGATTGCGACCGTTGAGCATGGTCGCGTTGTGGAGCGTGGCACGCACGAGGAGCTTCTCGCCCGTGGCGGCACCTATGCCCGTTACTATCGAATGCAGTTCGAAGGTGCGCGTGCGCACGAGCTCGACTGATTGATATGACAGGAAGTTTATGGCTGACAAGAACCCTTTGACTCCGGAAGAAGTGACGGAGTTATTCTCCGAAATCGATGCATCCGGCGTCTTGGATCCCACGCTCGCCAAAAAGCGTACCGAGCGCATGCGAGAGAAAGAGGCCGCGGCCAAGCGCGGTGACAAAGCGGCGCTAGCGCAGCTGCGCAGCGAGGACCGCGCGAGCCAGGCAAAACATATCGACCCGCTGTCCGAGGACGATCCTTCGGGCTCGCAGGTGAGCCATACCATTACGAAGACTGCCATGGCCGTGGTTATCGGCATCTTGGTGCTGATCGTGGGCATGCAGATTGGCTACGGCGTGATGCGTCGTCTGAACACCGCCAACCTGTCCGAGAGCGTTTCGGTCGATACCGTTTCGACCGCGCTCAAGGGTGGACTTGAATGGGGCAACGGCTTTACGCAGTTCCCGCTCGACTTCACCGTCGATGAAGCCGATGAACGCACGGGCACGGTCGAGGTGACGGTGTTGGACACATCGTCTGCCAACGAGCTCGAGCTGCTGTCCAACGGGCAGATTCAGGCCGCGGCGCTTGCGACCAACGCGTTGCTCAACGATAAGATCGACCGCGTGGTGTATAACGTTCACGCCTATATCGACGAGGATAGCAACATTCAGCACGATTCCTTCTTTGGCATGTTCCCCGCGCGGGGCCACCAGAGCGCCATTTTGACGTTCGTGTGGACCAAGAGCTCATCCAACGCCACGAGTATCGACTGGAAGATGCGCATCGTGAGTATGGATGACACCATCGCCGAGCGCATTCAGAAGCAGGTGAACTCGGTGTCGTCGTTGATTGAGGACCCGGTGGTTAGCCAGACCAAGATTGACGAGGAAAAGGCCGAGCGCGATCTGGAGCATCGTCTGCATGGCCGCGAGATTTTCCGCGGCGGCAAGCCCGATCGCACACCGTCCAAACTGCTGGAGCAGGATAAGAAAAAGTAAGACGTCATCATCCCGCGTGAGCCACAAGCCTCGCGGGATGATTTTTAATCCTCGTCCTAGAAAAATCATTATGCATAGAAAGTCATAATTATCATTTCGTAAACATTTCGATGAAATTAACGCCATGAGGCATGCTTGCGGTTACAATACCGCGAGGCCTAACTACACACCTTTAAACCGGTCCTGTGAGACCGGGAAGGAGAACTATGGCGAACAACCATACCGCGGGCGCTGCCGCCCGCACCTTCGCGCCCAGCGAGCTTTGCCAGCGTATGCTGGCCAAAACCAGCAAGGGCACCTGTGGTCCCTGCATCCTGTATCTTGAGGATGGGACCATTTTTTATGGACGTGCATGCGGCGCCGAGGGCACCGCGACCGGCGAAGTCTGCTTCAACACCTCGCTCGAGGGCTACTTTGAGGTCATGACCGACCCGAGTTATGCCGGCCAAATCGTAACCATGACCTATCCGCAGATCGGCAATTACGGTATCGACGAGACCGACGCCCAGTCGGCCTTCCCCGGCGACGCCGTGCGCCCTGCGAGCGCTCCGGCTATGCGCGGCATGATCGTTCGCGACATGTGCGCCACGCCTTCTAACTGGCGCTCGGCCGTCAGCGTGCCGGAGTACCTGCGCGCTCACGGCATCGTCGCTATCGAGGGTGTCGACACCCGCGCTCTGGTACGCCATCTGCGCGACAATGGTTCCAAGATGGGCATTATCTCGACCGAGATCTTCGACGTCGACGAGCTTGCCGAGCGTCTGGCCGCAGCGCCCACGCTGGTAGGCGAGAACCTGGTGAAGACCGTAAGTTGCCCCGCGCCTCACGAGTTTGTGGCCGCCGACCTGCCTGCCACGCATGACTTTGCACTTGCGGTTGCCGCTCCTGCCCGTCACAAAGTGGTCGCCTACGACTGCGGCGTCAAGCGCGGCATTCTGGAGGGCCTCGTCCGCGCCGGCTGCGACCTTACTGTCGTGCCGTGGGATACGCCTGCCCAGCAGGTGCTCGACATGAATCCCGATGGCGTCTTTTTGTCCAACGGCCCCGGCGACCCTGACGCCGTGGTGGAGACCTACGAGCAGGTGCAGCAGCTGATCTGCAAGGTGCCGGTCTTTGGTATTTGTCTTGGTCACCAGATGATCAGCCTGGCCTGCGGCGCCCAGATGGAAAAGCTTAAGTTCGGTCACCGCGGTGGCAACCAGCCGGTCATGAACCTGGTAAGCCGTCGCGTGGAGATCACCGCGCAAAACCATGGCTTTGGCCTGCTGTTCCCCAGCTTGGGCAAGCTTGTCCCCGAGCTTTCCGGCGGCGAGACCGAGCATGCGGCCGATGGAGATCTGCGCGTCTGGGTGCGCCGCGGAATCGCGCCGGTCGTGATGAACAAGCGCTTTGGCCGCATTCGCCTAACACATGTGAACCTCAACGACGGCACCGCCGAGGGCATCCAGCTGCTCGACGCCCCGTGCTTCTCGGTCCAGTATCACCCCGAGGCCTCGCCTGGCCCCACCGATGCCCACTATCTCTTTACCGCCTTTACGCGACTCATGGACGGCGAGGAGAACTACCTGGACATCGACACCGCGAAGGACCGCCTGGCTGGCTGGAATTTCGCCGAGACCGCCGCGACTGAGACCGAGGAGAACTAACATGCCGAAACGTACTGACATCAAGCGTATCCTCGTTATTGGTTCGGGCCCCATCGTCATTGGCCAGGCCTGCGAGTTCGACTACTCTGGCGCCCAGGCCTGCAAGGTGCTCAAGGAGGATGGCTTTGAGGTCATCCTGGTCAACTCCAACCCGGCGACCATCATGACCGACCCGGGTCTTGCCGACCGTACCTATGTCGAGCCCATCACCGCCGAGTTTATCGAGCGCGTAATCAAGAAAGAGCGCCCGGACGCGCTGCTGCCCACGCTGGGCGGCCAGACCGGTCTGAACGCCGCCGTCGAGCTGGCGAAAGACGGTACGCTCGACAAGTACGGCGTCGAGATGATCGGCTGTGACCTTGCCGCCATCGAGCGCGGCGAGGACCGCAAGCTCTTTAACGAGGCCATGGCCGAGATTGGCCTGGAGGTCGCGCGCTCGGGCTATGCCTACAGCGTGGCCGACGCCGAGGCTATCGCCGAGCGCGTGGGTTATCCCTGCGTACTGCGCCCGAGCTTTACCCTCGGCGGCGCCGGCGGCGGCATCGCTCACACCCACGAGGAGCTCGTCTCCATCGTGAGCCAGGGCTTGGAGCTCTCGCCTGCCCACGAGGTGCTGGTCGAGGAGTCCATCGAGGGCTGGAAAGAGTATGAGATGGAGGTCATGCGTGATCACGCCGGCAACGGCATCATCGTGTGCTCCATCGAGAACCTCGACCCCATGGGCGTGCATACCGGCGACTCCATCACCGTGGCGCCGGCGCAGACCCTCTCCGACCTTGAGTATCAGCGCATGCGCGTGGCCTCGCTCGCCATTCTGGAGAAGATCGGCGTCGAGACCGGTGGCTCCAACGTGCAGTTTGCCGTGAACCCCAACACCGGCCGCCTGATCGTCATCGAGATGAACCCGCGCGTGAGCCGCTCGTCCGCGCTAGCCTCCAAGGCCACGGGTTTCCCCATTGCCAAGGCCGCCGCGCGCCTGGCTGTGGGCTACACACTCGACGAGATCGTCAACGACATTACCAAGGCAACGCCCGCCTGCTTTGAGCCCACAATCGACTACTGCGTCGTCAAGGTGCCGCGCTTTGCCTTCGAGAAGTTCAAGGGTACCGACCCCACGCTCACCACGCGCATGAAGGCCGTGGGCGAGATCATGGCGATCGGCCGCACCTTTGAGGAGGCCTTTGGCAAGGCCATGCGTTCGCTGGAGGACGGGCATCAGGGCATTTGTGCCGGTGGCAAGGAAGGTGCCGACAAGCTGAGCGACGATGAGCTCGCTCAAGCCGTGGCAACGCCGACCGAGCACCGCATCTTCTTTGTGGTCGAGGCTCTGCGTCGTGGCTGGGACATCGCTCGCATCCATGCCACCTGCGGCATCGACCCGTGGTACCTCAACCGCATCAACGACATGGTGCAGGTCCAGGAGAGCATCCGCGGCCTGCGTGTGGAGGATATCGACGCCGACGCGATGCGCCTGCTCAAGCAGTACGGTACGAGCGATGCCGAGATCGCTGCGCTGACCGGCTCGGACGAGCGCTTTGTGCGCGCCTATCGCAAGGGCCTGGGCGTGGTTCCCAGCATGAAGACGGTCGATACCTGCGCTGCGGAGTTCTCGAGCGCCACGGAGTACCATTACAAGACGTACGAGAACATCTACCGCACGAGTCCGGATGCCAAGAAGTGCGTGGCTCCCGACGAGACCACGCCGGCGGACAAGCCCAAGGCGATGATCCTGGGCGCCGGCCCCAACCGCATTGGCCAGGGTATCGAGTTCGATTACTGCTGCGTGCACGCGAGCTACGCGCTGGCAGCCCGCGGCTTCGAGACCATCATGGTCAACTGTAACCCGGAAAC
>USHT01000020.1 GCA_900554455.1 uncultured Collinsella sp. | reverse complement strand
TCGTTTGCTAATCGGGCGGGTGGAAATGGAGACGGATCGGGAGGTTGCACGGCGGAAACCGCTTGCGGCTGGCCTTGCGGCGTGTCTGTACCGGGGTACGGACGGAAGATAGTGTTCGCATAATACAAAAAAAAGTGTGCGCAGCTGCGAACACTATCTTCACCTTTTTACGGGCTCAATACAGGTGCCGTTCGCGGGATTGCTCCCCAACGGCTCTGCGCATACTTTTTTCGTGGTTTCCCGTATTGAGAATCCAGTGAAAAGGTTTTTTGAAAATAATGTTCGCAGGAGCAAAGATATAAAAAAAATGATAAATCGTAAAATGTAAATAACTTCTTGCATTTTAGATTGATGGAATATTAGATTTTATATATTTTTGTCAAAAGATTTTCTAATGGCTAATTCTCATAAAATATCCGGTTCTGCATTAATAGCCCTCAAAGAGGCATTAACTAATATTTATTGGATAAAAAACGATCTTAAAATGTTTGTTAATCATACAATCAATAATAAATCGTTTGTATCTACTTTAGACATGACCAAATATAAACGAGAAATAGCAAATGACATTGTAAATAGAATGTCAAATCGATTGGACATATATGAAGAAGATTTGTTATTATTACTTAAAGCAGTATCCGATATGTCTGATTTTTCGCATTTAAAGAAATGGGAAGACGCAGATAAAAAGATAAAAAAAGCCCAGGAAAGTGTTGAAGCGCTAAGACTACATACAAAAGGTTATTTTGCTATTATTGAAGAACAAAAGGAAGCAGAAACCCGGAAGATAACATACCAAAATAAAATACAGAAAGCTCAATTTTTTCAATCAGAATTAGAAAAATTAAAAATAGACTTTAATCGAATGTCTGCGTCATCGGCAAGTCCACAAAAACGCGGATATGAATTTGAACAATTCCTGAACTCCTTATTTAATTTATTTGATTTAGACCCGAAATGTTCCTATAAAATTAGTGGAGAGCAAATTGACGGTGCGTTTACTCATGATAACCAAGATTATCTAATTGAGGCAAAATGGGAGGCTAAAGCCATGCCAAAATCAGCATTGCATGCGTTTAGTGGTAAAGTTAAAGATAAATTAACAACAACACTTGGCTTGTTTATATCTATTTCAGGGTTTGCAGACGAATGTATAAGAAGAGAAAACTCAAATATAATCCTGATGGATTATCAAGATATAATTATGGTAATAGAGAATAGGATAGACTTAAAGCAGTTAATCTATCTTAAAAGACAACATGCATCGCAAACAGGTATTATACTTTATCATCCAGCATGTTAAGACCTACTTTCTTATCTAAATCAAAAGGGATAGAGCGAAATTTGCCCCGTTGTAATAGGCTATTAAACAGGCTAAGAGAGATTGAGAATAAAAAAGACCCAAAACCGGGTCTTTTTTATTGCGATTATTTCAATTCTATTGTTTCCTATTTCCGTTTCCTGCCTTTGGCGGCAACCCGCTGGGCGGCTGTGACTGTCTTTTTCGGGGTCTTGCGTACGCTTTTGGTCGCTTTGCCCTTGCCTTTGCCATTCTCGTCGCGTCCCCATGCCGTGCCTTCGTCGAATTTCATAAATGCCGACCAGTCGAAACCTTCGTTCGACATTTTGCTGAAATCGGGGATTTCCGGACGGGGTTCGGTTTGGATCTTGGTTTTGAGCTTGCGGCGCGGCGCGGCGGATTCGTCGCCGGCAGCCGGGGCGGTTTGTGCCGGGGCGGCCGGTTTCTCCCTGCGGACGGATTTTTTCGGGGCCGGAGCGTATTCCTCTCCGCCGGCGTCGGCCGTTTTCGCGCGCCGGGGTTTGCGGGCTGCGGCTTCCTCGCCGTCGCGGGCGATTTCGGCTATCGGCCGGCGGCCCCGGTTCAAGCGGTTGAGCTTGCGGACGATCTCTTCGGCATCGTGGAACGGCACGCTCACGAACGAGAAGTTGTCCGAAATCTGGACGTCGTTGATATATTTGTCGCGCAGGCCGCATTTGAATTTGAGCATGTCGACCAGCTTGCGTGCCGTGTAGCCGTCGCGTTTGCCCACGGCCAGGAACAGCCGCGCCGTACCCTTGCGGTCGACCGAGAAGGAGCGTATTTCGGGGTAGTTGTTCTGGTCGAGTTCGCTGCGGAACGCCAGGCGCAGCAGCGCACCCAGGGCTATGTCGGGGGTGTATTCGGCGAGCAACTCTTCGGCGAATTCCTTGTACCCGTCGTAGCTTTCGTTTTCGACGATCTCCTGCATCTCCTCCTTGATCTTCAGCCGTTTCATCTCTACGATGTCCTGCGGCGAGGGGAGGGTTTCGCGCTTGATCTCGACCTTGATGTCGCGCATCAGGTTATTCAGGCCGCGGAACTCCGAGGGCGAGACGAACGTGATGGCCGTTCCCTGCTTGCCGGCGCGGCCCGTGCGGCCGATGCGGTGGATGTAGTCGGTCGGCTCGGCCGGCACGTCAAAGTTCACGACATAGCGCACATCGCTAATGTCAATGCCGCGGGCGAGGACGTCGGTTGCCACCAGCACGTCGACGGTGCCGTCGCGGAAAGCCGAAAGCGCGCGCTCGCGCTGGGCCTGGCTGCGGTTGCCGTGGATTGCGGCGGCCTTGATGCCCTTGCGCTCCAGACGACGGCAGCAGCTGTCGGCGCGGTGCTTGGTGCGCATAAAGACGATAGTGCGCTCCGGGCCCTCCTTCTTGAGGAACTCGGGCAGCAGATTGTTCTTGGCCTCGATGGACACCGGGAACACAAACTGGTCGACGGTGTCGGCGGTCGACGTGGCAGGTGTGATCTCCACGCGAGCCGGGTCGCTCACCAGGTCGGTGATCTCGCCCACGGCCTCCTCGTCGAGGGTCGCCGAGAACAGCAGCGTCTGACGCTCGGCCGGCGTCTCGCGCACAATGCGCCGGACGGCGGGCAAAAAGCCCATGTCGAGCATACGGTCGGCCTCGTCGAGCACCAGGACCTTAACCTCGTCCAGGTGGCAGGCGCCCTGCTCGATCAGATCGACCAGACGGCCCGGCGTGGCGACCAGGATGTCACAGCCGTACTTGAGCGCCGCGGTCTGCGGCTTGTAGCTCACGCCGCCCACGACGGTCACGGCAACATGGCCGGTGACGTCGGCGATCTTGCCGGCGACCTCGTCGATCTGCTGTGCGAGCTCGCGCGTGGGAGTGATGACGAGCATCACGGGGCCGCGGCCGTTGCCCTCAGGCTTCTTGGCACCGCGACGACGGTTGCGGCCGCCGCGCTCGCGCACGGGTTTGGGAGGAGCGATGTGCTCCAGATTGTTCATGGTCGGCAGCAAAAAGGCGGCCGTCTTGCCGGTGCCGGTCTGAGCGGCGGCAAGCAGGTCGCGGCCCTCGAGCACAACGGGGATCGAGCCGGCCTGAACAGGCGTGGGCGCCGTGTAGCCCAGGTTCTCGATGGCACGAAGCATCTCGTCCGAAAGTCCCAGCTCGTCAAAGGCAGGCAGGTTCTCGGTCGCGGACTCGACGGTCTCGGCGGCGCTGGCCTCGTCGGCAGCATCGAAGGCAGCCTGGGTCATGGCCTCGCGGGTCTCGTCCAGAATCTCGGCGTCCGTGACGTCGGATACAGAATTACGCATATGTTGTTGTTCCTTATCTGCACGCGTTATGAGCACGGCATGCGGCCGCGCGAGCGTGCTTGGTAGTGCGCTAATACATACAAAAACAGGTGCGCACAGAGAGGACGTTGCTCAGCACGCTGGCGATCGCTTTGGCAGCCCTATCACGCGCCGTCCAGACGCAGCAGCTCTAAGCGATGGAGCAGATTCGCCGCCGGTTAGTATACCCGTACTCCGTATGCCCCCACGTAAACCACAGATGACGAGGCGGACGAGGTGAGCCCGGCTGATTGTCTCGGTCTGTAACATCTACAGGGCAAATCTTCCTCTACGTGTTACAGATCGAGACAAACGGTCGACACGGCTCACAAACGTCTCAATCTGTAACAGTTAACGAGTAAAATCGGCCCTAATTGTTATAGATCAAGACAGAGGGGGATTTCCGTCCAGTCCAAACCAAATCTCTCAGTCTTCCTGCAATTTCGAACATGTGGCCTATAATGTTGCTTTGGTTACGCTATATATTGCGCAGCCATTTAATACGTCGCCCACCGGGGGCCATTAATTCCTATCGCCATATTGGCTAGGAAGCAATCAAAGGAGGTATCCGTGGCAGCAGAGACGCCTTGCTCGGTCCTCTATAACGATATTCGCTCGTTCGGCGGTCTTAAACATCTCGAGATCGCCCGAATGCTCATCAATGGAAACTCTTATCTCGGCAGTACCCTGCTCGAGAAATGCTCTTCCAACCGCTCGTATCTCACCCGTTACATCGTCCATCGCAAGCCTGACCAGTGCGCGCCCTCCATCTACAGCGACTTTACCGTCACCACGCTCAACCTTTCCGCGGCAATCTGCAGCAAGCTCGGCGGCGGCGAGTCCGCCTATCGGGCAATCGCCGAGCACTATCGCGGTCCGGCCGCCAACGAAATGATGTCGGCTCTCGCCAGCTACAAGCTGGACAGCCGCCTATATGCAAATGCCCTCAATCGCATCGACAACTTTGACGGCAATGCCGTGCGCGAAAAAAGCACGCTTTACCTTATGCTCTTTGTGGCAACGGGGGCGCTCGCCGATCCCGTTCAGGGCGTGGCCACCGTCGAGCGCTTTTGCGACAGCAAGACGGGCGGGCACTTTGGCACCACCGAAACTACCGTCGGACGTGGCTTTATGAGCAGCCTGGAGCAGCCGCACACCGTCGCTCCCAACCTCGGTCTGCTCAGAACCCATGCCGACAACTGCGCCGACATGCAAATCCATCCCCTCACACGCGATCCGCGCGGCACCGTGATTGGTTCTTTGCCCAAAACCTCGCCCAGCATCACCGATGTAGGCGCCGACGCCTCGCGCGAGCATCTTCGCATTTGGCTTGAGGGTGAGCACTGGTACGCCCAGGGCCTTGGATCGACCAACGGCACAGTGCTCGAATCGGGCGCGGGCGACGGCGATATTGTGATTGAGCCGCCGCGCGACCAACGCGAACCCGGCAAAGTCTATCCCCCCGTGGAAATCGCCAACAGCGACAGGCTCCATCTGGGTCTCTACACGACATTCCTTGTCATTGTGGACTAGCACGGACAGCGATCAGAAGACGGTCGCCGTCCGTCTTTCGTCTTCTACCTTCTGCGTCGTAAACGACAATACTCAGCGGTACACGTGAGCAGTGCGGCTATCATGGTACTTTACCGATATCCGCACTGCTCACGTGTACGCGCGGCAACCCATGCCAGACAAAGGAACGCCATGGATACTACCGATAGCGCCTATGGCGACAAACTCATCCGTCTCGATACGTTCGATACCGCCGTGGCGGTCGACCCCAGCGCCGAGGACGACGCCAAACGTCGGTTTATGACGCTTATTCTCCAGACGGCCCACCGCAACAACGGCAACATCGGGCACGTGCTGCGCGCGACCAACACGAGCGGCGAGGTCTTTGCCGTCAAGCTACTCAAGGACAACGCCTTTCTCTCTGGCCAAGCCCCCGACCGCTCCGCCGAGCAATCGGCAGCGCACCTGGCCAACACCGCTGCGCTGTTCGAGGAGTACCGTCATCTGTGTACCGTCTCGCACCTGCGCGGATTTCCGCGCGTCTATGGCTACGGATCGTGCGAGGACGACCCGCTCATCCTCATGGAGTGGGTCGAGGGCACCTCGCTCAAGCAGGCGCTGCCCCTGCTTCCTCACGACGCCTCGGGCGGGCTGACCACCCAGATGGTCGCCGCCGTCGGAAACGCCGTGCTTCGTGCGCTCTTGATGACCCAAGGCCTCGTGAATCCGGTCATCCATCGCGACCTGTCGCCTGCCAATATCATGTTCCGCACCACCAGCCGAACGCTCGAGCAGCAGATTGCCGATTGCTCCTTTGACCCCTGCCTCATCGACATGGGCTCCGCGACCATGGCTCTCGGCGACGACACGATCACTCGGCGCGCCGACATCTGGCGCTTTGCCACGCCCGCATACGCCGCGCCCGAGATGCTCACGCAGGATATCGAAGGCATCGCGGCCCTTCGCCGTTCGCCGGCAATCGACGTCTATGCGCTTTCGAGCATTTTGTACCAGCTCTACAGCGGTCGCAAACCGTTTGACTTTGAGTCGACGGACGCCGCTGCAACCGGCTCGTTCTATCTCGTAAAGACCAAGACCAAGCCGGCACCGCTCGAGCCGCGCTGCGAGGGCGATGAGGCGCTCGTCAAAATCATCATGAAGGGTCTCTCAGTCGAGCAGTGCGATCGCCCTACCGAGCAGCAGATGCTCGAGGTGCTCTCGACATACCTCACCGACGCCGAATCCGAGGGCCGCGAAGGCGCGGGCAGTGACGCCGCAATCGACATCGACTCCGGTACACACCTTAAGGTCGACGTCGCCGGCGAGCGCGCGCGAGAGATCCTGGAGCAGGCCCGGCACGATGCCATGACCCGCCGCCGCTTTATTATCGGTGGCGTTGTCGCAGCCGTTGCGGGGCTCGGCGTTATCGGGGCGGCAACCCATGGCTTTGGCATCCCCGACTACCTGGACGGCATCCGCAGCTCACTTGACGACTACACTTGGGATCAGCTGCAGGAGATTTCGCTCAAGATTAAGGCCACCGAGACCCGTAGCGAGGCACGCGAGATTGCCAGGCGCTATCATCTGCTCGATGCCGATGGGCATATCCCCTATCCGTGTACCAAGCGCGTCACGCTCACCAACGGGCTGCAGGTTGGCGCGCAGCTTGTGGGCATTCGCCACGATGAGCTTCTGGACGGGACGGGCAAGGCCGGACTGACGTTTATGTTCGACGCGGGTGTTGCCGAGCGCAACGCTGCGGCTGAACCGCCGAGCGCCGGCTGGGCAGATTGCGAGCTGCGGGAATGGCTCAACGGCGACGGCCTTAAGCTGCTGCCCAACGAGTTGCGCGCACTCATTAAAGGGGTCAAGAAGGTCTCGAACAATGTGGGCGCCGCCAACAGCGCATCGTGCCTGAGCGAGTTGCCCGCAACCCTTTGGCTGCCCGCCATGGTCGAGCTGTGCGGTACGCAACCGCCCGATTCGTTTGCCGAGGACTATCACTACCTGGCAGACATCTACAACGGCGAGGGCAAGGAGTATCAGCTCTTCCGCGAGCTCAAGGTAAGCCCGTATTCCACGAACGAGACGATGGTCCGCCAGTGGAAGGGCAAGGACACCTGTTGGTGGGAGCGCACGGTGAGCCCCGACTCATCGGAGACCGAAGGCACGCTCTACATAAACCGTGTGGGCCACGACGGCGACGCCTTTACGTACGCAACGCCTGCGGAAAAGCCAAACAAGCTAACCTGTGTGATCCCCGGGTTCTGTATCTAGGCGGCGGGCGTCTTGCCGTGACGGGACCCCTCCCCGGCAATTGTCTCAATCTGTAACAGTTACGCGGCAAAACTGGGTCTTACTGTTACAGATCGAGACAAACCAAACCCGCCTGCTAGAAAATCTCAATCTATAACAACAACTCGGCAAAATCCGTCCCTCGTGTTACAGATTTAGACAAACACGACCCAACCCACCGGTATATCTCGATCTGTAACACCTAGCCGCCCAAATCGGGTCTAGATGTTACAGATCGAGATTTTGTTTGAGAGGCCGAGAATTGGACCGAAAACACGGTCCCGAAATAACAAAAAAGCTCGCCGGCTAGGCCGACGAGCTGCAAGTTCTTGGTCGCGGGGGCAGGATTTGAACCTACGACCTCCGGGTTATGAGCCCGGCGAGCTACCAGACTGCTCCACCCCGCAATGTCTGGGCGCCTCATGTGCGCAAGAAAGAATATTACGCGGGAGTTCGGTAAACGGCAAGGAAAATCTCGTAGAGCATAATTCCTTCATATTTAAAACCCCTCAGCCCATATCGCCGTAAACGAATCGCAGCCGAGCGCCGCCGACGGCACGTATACAATGGTGCGCGTCCTTTTATGCCGACACTGGGAGTAGACATGCTGCTCGCTATCGATATGGGAAATACGCAGACGGCCATGGGCCTGTTTGACGGAGACGAGCTGGTGCAGTCGTGGCGCATGCCCACCGACCGCTCCTATACCGCCGACGAGATCCACGTGCGCCTGATGGGCTTCTTTAAGATGTACGACCTCTCGCTCGGCGCGGTCGACGCGATCGCCTTTGCGGGCGTGGTGCCGCAGCTCTCGCGCGAGTGGCACGCCGTGGCCGACCGCATTGCCGCGGACGCCATCGTCATCGGGCCGCAGACGGCCGCCGTAACCAAGCTGCGGGCGGCGCGCCCCCAGGCCGTTGGTGCCGACCGCATCGCCAACGCCGTCGCTGCCGAGACCTTCTATGGCGCGCCGGCGATCGTGGTGGACTTTGGCACCGCGACCAATATCGACGTCATCGATGAGGACGGTTATTACATTGGCGGAGCGATCGCGCCGGGCATCCGCATCTCCATGGACGCGCTAGCTGCCCGCGCTGCCAAGCTCGCCAGCGTTCCGCTCGAGGCGCCCGAGCACGCCATCGGCCGCGATACCGAGGAGTGCATCAAGGTCGGCGCCGTAACGGGCGCCGCCGCCATGGCTGAGGGCCTGGTCGCGCGCATGAAGCGCGAGCTGGGCCGCGAGGATGCCACCGTTATCGCCACGGGCGGTCTCGCCAGCATCGTCGCCGATTCGACCGATGCCTTCGACGTGGTCGACGGACAGCTCACCATCAAGGGTATCTGCGAAATCTACCGCCGCATGCAGGAGCTGGGATAGGACGGGGGCTTAAGTCGAGCACGAGCGCGAGCGGCGAACTAGGCAACGCATCGGCCCTATTCCTCAAAATCGAAAGATTTTCAGTTTTGAGGAATAGGTCCGAGGTGCTACCCCGCAGTCACGCAAAGCCCTCCCCGGCACAGGCCGAAGAGGGCTTCGTTGTCATCGTTATCTTTGAGCGCGGGTGCCTCGCGTTACAGTCCGCGAATTCGTACGGCCTCGGGCGGAAACTCCTGCTCGCCGGCATCGGTCTTGATGGTCGCGCGGCCCCAGATGTCCAGGCCCGCAAACACACCGACCGCAAGCGGCAGGCCGTTGGGCGACACCGCCGCAACTTGGCGGCCCAGCAGCGGCACCATGTCGAAGTACTCGCCCAGCACGGGGGCCAGCGGACCGGCAGCGCCCTGCGGCGTGTTGGCAACAGCCGCCCAGGTGTCCACACGGGTCAGCACGGCGACGGCCAGCGCCTCGATCAGCGCTTCGTCGGCCACGTCCACACCGAGCTCGCTCAACGCCGAACGCTCAACATCCACCGTCACGGCACCGAACATGCCCGCGGCACCAGCACCGCCGTTGACGGCGACGCGCGCGAACGACGTCTCAAACGCGGGCGCGCCGCACACGATATTGCTCGGCCACTCAATGCCCACCTTGCCGGCAAGGCCCAGCCCCGGTGCCGACGCCGTGCCCACAAGCGCGTCCATCATGCCCATCGCCGCCACAAACGGCAGGCCGTGGAAGGCATGCATATTCACATCCGGGCGTACGACCAGCGAAAACGTCAACGACTCCTTGCCCGCGCTCCAAGCGCACCAGCCCGCGGACACACCCTCGCGGCCCGCGTCGCGCGCGGCGTCAAGCTCGGTGCCGGCGGCTACAACATTCATCTCAGTCATCTACATACGCCCCAATTCGCCCACGATATGACCCACGCGGTCCTCGGGCTCCTTGACCTCGACACCGTTGTAGCGGAAGAACCGCGCCGGGTCGTGCATCAGGTCCTCGAGCGGCACCAGCACAAAGTCGCGCTCGCCAATGAGAGGATGCGGCAGGCGCAGCTTTTTGCCGCCGTGGGTCTCGCCGTCCATCCACAGCAGGTCCAGGTCGATGGTGCGCGGACCGTTGGCCTTGGCCTTTTTGGAGCGGTCGCGCCCAAGCTCGGCCTCGATCTTCATGAGCTCATCGAGCAGCACCAGCGGCGCCAGCTCGGTCTTGATCTCGATGACGGCGTTGGCAAACGCGTCCTGGCGCGTCTCGTAGGCCGGCTCGCTCTCGTAAATCTTGGAGGAGTTGGACACGCAGGTGAGTGGAATCTCGGCGATCATCTCGCGTGCGGCGCGGATGTTGTCGCAGCGATGCCCCAGGTTGGAGCCCACGGCCACAAACGCGCGGCGCGGCTGCGGCTTGGCAACCGCCCAGTAGCCGTTCAGGAACTGCGCAAAACCCGCGGCGTCGTGCACGCGCACGATGTTGGCACCGGCCTGGATGGCGCCCAGGCACACGCCAAACGTAGCGGCATCGCGCTCGGCGGCCTCGGTCACGCCCGAGACGGCGCCCACAAAGCGCTTGCGCGACACGGCGCACACGAGCGGATAGCCCAGTGACGCCATCTTGGCAGTCTCGCGCTGGATGACGATGTCCTCGTTAGCCGACTTACCAAAGCCCGGGCCAGGATCAATGCAGATGCGGTCGCGCGACACGCCGGCATGGATGAGTGTGCGGGCCTGGTCGGACAGAAAGCCCATGACGCGGCGCATGATGGGCGCCGAATCGGGCAGGGTGAAGCGGCGGAGCTGCGAGGTGGGCACGTAGGCTTCCTCGCGGCGGGCGCTGCGGCGCATCATGGCGGCCAGGCGGTCATTGGACTCCGATGCGGCCTCGGTGGCTGCGGGCGTGGCCTCGGGCGCGGGCGCGACGGTCTCGGCGGCAGCAGCCCGCTCGGCGGTGGGCGTCTCCTGCTCGCTTGCAGGCTCGGACGTGGGCTCCGGTTCGCCAAACGGCAACGAGGGCTGCACCACGCCGCCCGGAAGCTTGGCCTCAACCTTGGGCTCACCCAGCAACTTGCCGC